>CALIZH010000043.1 GCA_938028585.1 uncultured Actinomyces sp.
CCTCATTCGGTTTTGCAATGGGCTGGAACTACTGGTTCAACTGGGCAATTACCGTCGCAGCTGAACTTGTGGCATCGGGATTGGTGATGTCTTACTGGTTGCCAGATGTTCCCTCGTGGGTTTGGGCAATTTCCTTCCTTGTCTTACTGACTGTTCTTAATGCCTTGAGCGCCCGTGTCTATGGTGAGGCAGAATTCTGGTTCGCCCTGATCAAGGTCATCACCGTCGTCATCTTCCTGATTTCTGGCACCCTGATGATCTTCGGAATCTTCAATGACTCTCCGGGAGTGCAGAACTGGACGACCGGTGACGCTCCCTTCCACGGCGGATTCTTGGCCATCATCTCAGTCTTCATGATCGCAGGCTTCTCCTTCCAAGGAACCGAGCTTGTGGGTGTCGCCGCAGGTGAATCATCGAATCCTCGCCGCGATGTACCTCGCGCAATCAAGACCGTGTTCTGGCGCATTATGTTCTTCTACATTGGCGCAATCGCCATCATCGGTACCTTGATTCCTTACACCGATCCAAACCTGCTGCGTGATTCCGCCTCGGATATTGCATACTCGCCCTTCACCCTGGTCTTCGAGCGCATGGGCGTCGCCGCTGCGGCAGCCGTCATGAACGCCGTCATTCTGACCGCGATTCTCTCCGCAGGAAACTCTGGACTCTACGCATCCACTCGTATGCTTCACTCGATGGCACTGAGTGGCCAGGCTCCTCGCTTCTTTGGAAAGGTCACCAGCCACGGCGTGCCGATCTACGCAATGCTCGCGACCTCGGCTGTTGGTGCACTGGGATTCGTCGCAGCACTGGTGAGCGAAGATACCGCCTACACGTGGTTGCTCAACGTTTCAGGCCTCTCCGGATTCATCGTTTGGCTGGGTATTGCGGCATGCCACTGGCGTTTCCGCCGGGCATACGTCAAGCAAGGACACTCCCTTGACGAGCTCCCCTACAAGGCGCCTTTCTTCCCCTTCGGTCCGATCTTGGCCTTCACCATGTGCTTGATCGTTCTGCTGGGCCAGAATTACGAGGCCGTCTTCCGCGGTCAGCTCCTGCAGGTTGCCTCCTCGTACATCGGCCTTCCGATCTTCTTGCTCATCTGGTTGGGCTACCACCTGGTGAAGAAGGATCGTACCGTCAGCTTGGACGAAATGGACGTTGAGGGTGTGACCATCACGCCTGAAGAGGCATGAGTCGCTAGCTGTTAAACACAATTCGGGGGAGGCAGAAATTGCCTCCCCCGAATTATTTGTTCCAGTATTGGGGCTGCTCTCAATAGAGACTGAGAAATGTGGCATCGGACATCGCGGCTCTTTCAAGCCCAAATATCCGCAGTACACAGCAGCGTATGAATGTCTACCTCGGTGGTTCGATGTGTACTTGCGCGGGCATATTGAGGATGCCCACGGGGCAGCTCACGCCATTTGGCCCGTGATTGCAATAGCCATCGGGATTCTTTTCTAAGTAGGCCTGGTGGTAGTCCTCGGCCAGGTAGAAAGGGCCACCTGACTGGGCAAAGCAGGCCCCGGCCTCGCCAATCGTCGTATAACAGCGGGCCCCCGGCACCACGCGTTCCAACTCAGCCACCCACGCAGCGCGTAGAAGCGATGCCACCTCAGCCTGCCTCGGCGTCGTCACCCAAATCGCACTGCGGTACTGAGTGCCCACGTCGTTCCCATGGCGGTTGGGGCGGGTGGAATCGTGGTTTTCAAAGAAGGTCTTGATCAGGCTCGCTCCGCCTTCGCCGGTTACGGAAGGGTCGTAGACAACAGCAACGGTCTCGGCGTGGCCTGTGCGTCCCGTACAGACCTCTCGGTAGGTGGGGTTTGCATTTCCGCCACCCATGTAGCCAACGGCCGTTGCCCACACGCCTTTTTGGCGCCAGAAGATACGTTCAACGCCCCAGAAGCAACCCGCGGCAAGGTAGAGCACCTCGAAGCCGGTGGGGACGGGATCGGTCGCGCGCGTTCCGTTTACCGGGTGAACTTCGAGCGCGTCCAAGATTGGGTGCCTGCCCCCAGGAATATCCGCGGGGAGAGTGCCCGCAGTAGGGGAGTCTAGGTAGCGCTCGGCGTCCTCCGACAGACGAGGCCAGTCTTGGTGTGGTCCAGCAGCGTAGCGCTGAGTAGTGGGTGAAGGATTAGTGGTCATCTTTGGCTCCTTCAGTGTGAGGCGGGCGAGGTACAAGCTGCCGCGGAGAGATTGGTGTATCTGCCTCGTATTTTATGGCGATATCTATGCTTTGGCAGATAAAGATACTTAAGCCCTGGTTGATAAAAATGTGGCCCCTGCAGTTTCCTGCAAGGGCCACATCAAGCGATTAAATCAGCCGAGCGACTGGACGCGACGGGCAAGCTTGGACTTGCGGTTCGCGGCCTGGTTGCGGTGAATAACGCCCTTCGAGACGGCCTTGTCGAGCTTACGCGATGCGACGCGCAGAGCTTCGATAGCTGCTTCCTTGTCGCCAGCCTCGACGGCTTCGCGAGTCTTGCGCACCAGGGTCTTCAGTTCAGACTTGACTGCCAGGTTGCGCTGACGGCGCTTCTCGTTGGTGCGGATCCGCTTGATCTGAGACTTAATGTTCGCCACAGTCGGATTACTCCTTGGTCTTTCGTTCGTACAGGTCGGTGAGGGCTGTGTCAGTGTCGGGACTGGGGCATGGGGACACCCGCAAACGACTCTAACCAGACCCCCTGCCCGACCAGGCTGGGAGTCCGAAGGACAACTCTAGCAGAAATCGAAGCGCAGAACGACCTCCGATATCCCCATAAAAGCCCTATAAATGGTGAGAACGCACACCCTATCGGCGTGGAATTGGCACCCCGGTGCTTACTAATGGGACGATAGACCAGACGTCACAACCCTTCCGGAGGTCTTGCTTGTCCCCGATTCCTACTCCTGAGCAGCTCGCGCAGATCCAACCCGCGGCCACTGCGCAGGAACGTATCCGTAATTTCTGCATCATCGCTCACATCGATCACGGCAAGTCCACTCTGGCTGACCGCATGCTCCAACTCACCGGTGTGGTCGCCAGTCGAGATATGCGCGATCAGTACTTGGATCGTATGGATATTGAGCGCGAACGCGGCATCACTATCAAAAGCCAGGCAGTGCGTATGCCCTGGGCCTTCGAAGGTGAGCCTTTTGCCCTGAATATGATCGACACCCCCGGACACGTCGACTTCACCTACGAGGTTTCGCGATCCTTGGCCGCATGTGAAGGAGCGGTCCTCCTTGTTGACGCCGCACAGGGGATTGAGGCCCAGACTCTGGCAAATCTCTACCTGGCCATGGAAAATGACCTCACGATCATCCCCGTGCTGAACAAGATCGACCTTCCCGGAGCTCAGCCTGAAAAGTACGCCCAGGAAATTGGTCAGCTCATTGGCGTCGAACCCGACGAAGTTCTGCGAGTTTCAGGCAAAACAGGCGAAGGCGTTCCCGCACTTCTTGATGAGATCGTCCGTCAAATTCCCTCGCCTTCGGGCAACCCCGATGCCCCGACCCGAGCGATGATTTTCGACTCTGTCTACGACACCTATCGAGGCGTTGTGACCTATGTCCGAGTCGTCGACGGAATGCTCTCCACCCGCGAGCGCGTCCGAATGATGTCGACGGGCGCGACCCACGAGCTTCTTGAGATTGGTGTTATTTCGCCAGAACCAACCCCCTCGCAAGGGATTGGTGCAGGTGAAGTCGGCTACCTCATCACCGGCGTGAAAGACGTTCGTCAGTCCCGTGTTGGTGACACCATGACTTCCGCAGTTCGCGGTGCCGAAGAGCCATTGGCTGGTTACCGCGATCCGCGCCCCATGGTCTTCTCGGGTATTTACCCGGTCGATGGTTCCGATTTCCCGGATCTGCGTGACGCGCTTGAGCGCCTTCAGCTCAACGATGCGGCGCTGACCTTCGAACCCGAATCCAGTGCGGCACTGGGCTTTGGTTTCCGATGTGGCTTCCTGGGGCTTCTCCACCTCGAAATTGTTCGCGAACGCTTAGAGCGTGAATTCAAGCTGGACCTGATTGCCACAGCACCGAACGTTGTCTACAAGGTCGTTGCTGAAGATGGGACCGAAATCCAGGTCGATAACCCCTCAGAATTCCCCGAGGGGAAGATTTCTGAGGTCCGTGAGCCAGTTGTTAACGCAACGATCCTGACTCCGACTGAATTCACGGGCACCATCATGGAGCTGTGCCAAGATCGCCGTGGAACCATGCGAGGAATGGACTACCTCTCTGAGGACCGCGTCGAGCTGCACTATCAGCTGCCCCTGGCAGAGATCGTCTTCGATTTCTTCGATCACCTGAAGTCACGTACGCGTGGTTATGCCTCGCTGGACTACCACGAAAGCGGCGAGCAGGTCGCCGACCTAGTGAAGGTCGATATTCTGCTCAACGGCGATCGCGTGGATGCCTTCAGTGCGATCGTCCACAAGGACCAGGCCTATGCCTATGGCCTGCGGATGACGAAGCGTTTGAAGGAACTGATCCCACGCCAACAGTTCGAAATCCCCGTCCAGGCTGCGGTGGGTGCGCGGGTTATTGCCCGCGAGAACATCAAGGCCCTTCGCAAGGACATGCTTGCCAAGTGCTACGGCGGCGATATCACCCGTAAGCGCAAGCTGCTGGAGAAGCAGAAGGAAGGCAAGAAGCGTATGAAGTCGATCGGGCGCGTGGACGTGCCCCAAGAGGCCTTCATCGCTGCGCTGACCTCTGACGTGCCCACCGGAAAGAAATGATCGTGGCAGAGGATACCGAGGTCGCGGGCGGGGCAGCAGCACAGGCTGCTGACACCGCTCAGTCTGCTGGCGTCAACACGCGCAATGGTCGCCGACCGGGAGACGCGCCCGAGGGTACCGTCTTCATGAGCCGGACCAAATCCTTCACCAGGCGCAGTCGTGAGCTTCCCCCAAACCTTGCGCGGACGTGGGATGCTCACGCCGAACGCTACGTCATTGAGCCCCGCCGAGGCATCGGCTACACGACCGTTGCCGAGGATTTTCGACTTGACCCCGTTGAACTATTTGGTCGTAGCGCTCCGCTGACTTTGGAGATCGGCTCGGGAACGGGCGAACAGATCGTTGCCGCGGCTGCTGCTCATCCCGATCGTGATTATCTTGCGCTCGAAGTGTGGGTTCCCGGGATTGCCAAGTTGGTTTCAAAAGCTGTAGAAGCCGGCGTCGACAATATTCGTGTTCTCGAGGCCGATGCTGCCCAAGCCCTTCCCTTCCTTTTAGTGGATGCAAGCCTCGATGAGGTCTGGACTTTCTTCCCTGACCCGTGGCGAAAGGCGCGCCATCACAAGCGACGACTGGTCAGTGATGAGTTCGCCAGAGAAATTGCCAGAGTCCTTCGCGATGGGGGAGTGTGGCGCCTTGCAACCGACTGGGACAATTACGCATGGCAAATGCGTGATGTCGTCGAAGCCTGCCCGCTTTTTGAAAATCCCTATCGAGGGCAAAGGCCTGATCCTGAAGATCCCGAACCCGAGCGCGGTGGTTTTGCTCCCCGCTACGAGGGGCGAGTCGTTACCCATTTTGAAACCCGAGGTATTGACGCGGGGCGCAGAGCTCATGACATCGTCGGAGTTCGAGTGCCTCGGCAATGATGACGATCGGAGCCCAAATTATTGCGCAATCATCATCCTTTCTTCCATGTCACAAAGAGATTCGCGTGACATTCTGGGTGTCAATATTTCACGTGGTTGACAAAGTTTTATATGCTGTCTGATGCATTGAGCTTTCACCTTGCGTGAAACGCCGGCTTCCTCTTCGCGATAGGCGGATCTGCGAAGAGTGAAGATGCGTTCTCTCGAGAACGCGCGGGGCGGGGCTTCCTCGATGAACCGAGAATGTCCCGCCTCGGTCCGCAACGTGTGCCCGCTTCCCCGAAAGAGGAAGCGGGCACAGTCGTATTCTTTTCGAGTTGTGCCCGCTGCCCGGGGGGAATTTGTACGCTAGGTGATTTCCATCGCGAACTGTGAAAACATTGCTGATGGGTGTGTACGGTCACAACGAAGAAAGAGCTTGCCGTGAAACAGGGTGCTTACGCGCGATTTTTCCAGCGTAGGTTCGTGTGGATCCTCATCATTCTCAGCGCTTTCATCCTTCTTGCCGGATCTTTGCGAGGAGGCATCACCGCGCTGCCTCCGATCATTGACGTTGTTCAAAAAGAGCTGGGACTTTCTGCGGCCGAGGCCGGCTTGGTCACTTCTATCCCCGTCTTCTGCTTCGGCTTCTTCACCCCGCTGACCTCGATTGTCCTTCGCCGCTTTGCGCTCAACCAAGCTGTGTCACTTGGATTAGCAATCGTCATCGCAGGCGCGATCGTGCGCTCTTTGGGATTCAGCTCAACCCTTTTTCTGGGGACCTTCCTGATTGGCCTTGGAACAACCGCGGGAAATCTCGTCATCACAATGCTGATCAGCAGGGACTTTCGCCATCGCGCTGGGATCATGACTGCCGTTTACTCCACGATGATCGATGTGACGATCGCGGCCTCGACGGCTTTTACCTTTCCCCTGGTTGCCTACATCGGTTGGCAGGGCGCTGCCGGTGTATGGGGAGTCGGTCCAGCTCTACTTGCGCTGGTAGCTTGTTTGATTGTCTATCCCCTCAAACACCCAGGGATTAGGCCGTTTTTGGCACGCAAGGCCGGTTGGAAGGTCCGCTCAGACGATGCGCTTGTTACCAGTGAAGCGGCCACGGCCTCGGAAATCTATCGCTGGCCGATCGCTTGGCTCATGGCGCTTGCTTTCGCGATCAATACTTTCTGCTATTTCGGTGTTGCTGCATGGCTGCCGCGAATCTTGGCAGAAATGCTGCAGATGAACAGCACTGATGCCGGATTTGCCGCCTCGATCTACCACGTCATTGGAGTCATCGCGCCTCTGACAATGATGGCCCTTCAGCGACTGATCCGTGGCCAAACGTCGACAATCCTGGGGATAGTCTCTTGTGCATGGCTTCTCATGCCCCTTGGGATGCTCCTATTTCCCTCCTTGTGGATTGTGTGGAGCGCTTGCGGGGGACTGGGTCAAGGTGCATTCTTCTCAATTACCTTTACGCTGGTTATTGAACGCACGGCCACTACGGCGCAGACGCGAACGCTTTCGGCGCTCGTCCAAAGTCTTGGTTATGGTCTTGGTGCGTTGGGGCCGTGGGCTATTGGGCGCATGTTTGACCTGACAGCAAGCTGGTTTTGGCCCTTCATCGTATTGACGGTACTGACAGGAAGCCTTGTTGTGATTTCTCAAGTTGTTGCCCGCTCGACCTCCAGGCCACACTCGCGATGAGCCCAGCACAGCCCGACGGTCAGCCCTGGGATCCACACGGCGTACTTCTTCCGCAGCTCGCAGAAGCGGGCGCTAATCGCCCGTTGTCGATCTATGTCCATGTCCCTTTTTGTCAGGTGCGCTGTGGGTATTGCGACTTCAACACCTACACGGTGGGTTTCGGCCCCGGTGCAGACCGCGTGAGCTACGACTCCAGTGCGCTCGCGGAAATGGGCCTAGCCGCGCGGATTCTCAGCGATGCCCAGATGCCTGCGCGCCCGGCCTCGAGCATTTTCTTTGGCGGTGGAACACCCACCCTTCTTGACCCCGCCGCCCTGGCCCGCCTACTTGACGGCATCAGCCAAAACTTTGGGATTGCTCCCGGTGCAGAAGTCACGGTGGAAGCCAATCCCGAAAGCGTTGACGAGGCGGTTCTTGAACGTCTGCGTGAGGCTGGGTTTACACGCGTGTCGTTTGGCATGCAATCGGCTGTCCCCGCGGTTTTGCGCACGCTGGACCGTCGCCATGACCCAGCAAAACTTCCCGGACTGGTTTTAGCTGCTCGTCAGCTGGGTTTAGATGTCTCTGTTGATCTCATTTACGGCGCTCCGGGCGAAAGTCTGCAGGATTGGGAAGTTTCTCTTCGCGAGGCCATCGCAATGGAACCGGATCACATCAGTGCTTACGCGCTGGTGATTGAAGAGGGAACCAAGATGGGAGCTCAGGTAGCCCGCGGAGAGCTCCCCATGCCAGACCCTGACGATGAGGCCTCGAAATATGAAATTGCCGATCGCCTGCTGGGGGAGGCCGGATACGCCTGGTATGAGATCTCTAATTTTGCCCGGCGCGAATCGGGAGAAGAAGACTGTCCATCGACTCAGCTTCGTCATGCCTCGAAACACAACCTTGCCTATTGGCGCGACTGGGATTGGTGGGGGGTCGGACCCGGAGCGCACTCTCATGTCGGTCGCTATCGCTGGTGGAATGTCAAGCATCCCTCTGCCTATGCGCAGCGCGTTACTCAGGGGCTTTCCCCCGCGCAGGCAGGTGAAATTCTTGATGCGCAAACACGAGAAATGGAACGTGTTCTGCTTGCCGTGCGCACCAGTGAAGGGGTGGAAGCACCTCACGCTGGAGCAGAGCGCGACACTTTCCTCCAAGCGCTCCCGACTTTGGCCTCGGAAGGCCTCATCGAGTCAGCACCCGCTGCCCAAGGCCGCGCGATCGTCACTCTTCAGGGACGTCTATTGGCGGATTACGTGACTCGGTGCCTCTTGGGTTACTGAGTCCCCGGGGTTACTGAGCCTTCGCGGCTACTCAGTTAGGAGTCGCACAACTTCTCCACTTCCGAGTGTTGAAGCGTGCCAGGGGCACTCGCACTCATAGTGTTGTGCGGTGACTTCAGATATGTACGGGACAAATATCTTTGAATTCGACCCGCACCGCGATGGGCCGGGCGCTCGGCGACCGCGCTCGGTGGAGGTACCCATCGAGTACGGCATGGTGCTTGAGGATATTTCCAGTGGATGGGTTGGTGCGGTAACTCGCGTCGAAAAATCCGGGGGAGTGCACCTGGTTGAGCTTGAAGACCGTCGAGGCCGGAAGCGTTCTTTCCCCCTGGGAGGCGGGTTTTGGCTGGAGGGTAAGCCGATTATTGCGCTCCCTCCGAAGGCTGCTCCCGCTCAAAAAGCTCCTGCGCTCACCACTGCGGGTGGTCGTGCGCTGACGAATTCGGGGTCGATCGCACCTGAGAAGCGTGTGGCTCGGGTTGCCAGGCAATCGCGCATCTGGGTTGAGGGTCGTCACGATGCGGAACTGATCCAGCACGTGTGGGGCGAGGATCTGGCCGATGTCGGCGTTGCTGTCCAGCTTCTAGAAGGTGTGGACCACTTAGAGGAAATCCTTGAGGTTTTTGGACCCACGAAGACCGTCCGCGCAGGAGTCCTGGTTGATCACCTGGTCCCGGGCTCCAAGGAATCGCGCATTGCCGAGGCCGTTTCGGCCCGTTGGGAAGACGCGGTGTTGGTCGTCGGGCACCCCTTCGTTGACATTTGGCAAGCTGTGAAGCCGCAGCGCCTGGGGCTTCAGGCATGGCCGGATGTTCCCAGAGGAACCGACATTAAGCACGGAACCTTGGAATATTTGGGGTGGCCTCATGCAAACCAGGCGGATATTGCTCAGGGCTGGAAGCGGATCTTGTCAACCGTTCGTAACTACAAGGATCTTGAACCGGCACTTTTGGGTCGGGTTGAAGAGCTTATTGATTTTGTGACGCAGCCGGGGCTGGAATAAGTCGGCGGAAAGTGTTGATGAGGGGACGAAAAAGGTAATCCCGCGGTAAACTGGCACTCAGATAGTGTGAGTGCCAAATGAGGGAGGATGAATGAACGACCGTCGTCTGGACGTTCTGCGTGCCATCGTGTCCCAGTATGTCCACACACGCGAACCCGTCGGATCTAAAGCGATCGCGCAATCTCAAGACCTCGGCGTATCTTCGGCGACTATTCGCAACGATATGGCCGTCCTTGAAGAAGCTGGGCTGATCTACCAACCTCACACCAGTGCAGGACGTGTCCCAACGGATAAGGGCTATCGCGCCTTCGTTGATCAGCTGTCCACTCTCAAGCCGATGAGTCCGGCAGAACGCCAAGCCGTCGAGAAATTCCTGGCACATGCGCAGGATTTAGACGATGTCGTCATGAATACCGTGCGTTTGCTTGCTCAAGTGACGCATCAGGTGGCGCTCATTGAATACCCCGTTCATGCGCGCTCGACGCTCAGCCGAATTGAATGCGTTGACCTGTCAGATCAACGGTTGCTGGTTGTTGTCATTACCCAGCAAGGCAAGGTCTTTGAACGCCTGCGTGAGATGCCTCAGGACGTCACTCAAGATGATCTTTTGGCTGTCCGCGCGGTTCTTAATGCTGCCTATCAGGGGATGAGCGCTGCTCAGGTGCGCGCGCATTGTGAGGCGCTCTCTCAGACACTTCCCCCGACGCTGCTTGCATTTGCAACAGAGATTAGTGACACCGTCGCGACTTTGCTTCAGGGAGAGCCCTCCTCGCGCATCGCAATGGCAGGAATGTCGAATCTTGCGCGCAGCGGTGTTGATTTCCACGATATTGCACCGGTCTTGGATGCTTTGGAAGAGCAGGTTGTCCTTCTTCGTCTTTTTGCTGAAATGGATGAAGGCAACGGTGATGTCCACGTCTCCATTGGCTCTGAAAACGGCCACGATGCTTTCGTTGAAACCTCTCTTGTCTCCGGAACCTATGCTTCCGGCGACAACTCGGCGCACCTGGGGGTTCTTGGCCCCACGCGCATGGACTACGCCTCGACAATGTCCACGGTCCGCGCCGTGGCCTCGTACCTCTCTAAATTCCTGAATTCCACACACTGAACGGGTTACAAAAGGACATTCGTGAACGACGATTACTACGCAATCCTTGGAGTCTCTCGCGACGCTGACCAGAGCGAGATTAAGAAGGCCTATCGCAAGAAGGCCCGCGAAACTCACCCCGATTATGGCGGGGATGAGGAGGCTTTCAAGGCCGTGTCGGTTGCCTATGAAACCCTCTCCGACCCAGAAAAACGCCGCATGTACGACATCGGTGGTCCCGATGCTGCGCGTGGTGGTGGCTACGGTGCGGAGTCTTTCGATTTCGGTGACATTCTGACGACAATGTTCGGCGGCGCCTTTGGCGGTGGCTTTGGTGGAAACCAAGGACCTGCGTCGCGCACTCGCCAGGGCCGCGACCAGCTGACTCAGGTTGCAATTACCCTGAAGGACGCGGCTTTTGGTGCTCACCAGCAGATTTCGCTCAACACCTATGTGACCTGCGAGGTGTGCCACGGGGCTATGTGTGAGCCGGGAACCGAAGCGGTGACCTGTACGACCTGTAAGGGACAGGGTTACTCGATCCAGCAACAGCGCACCATGCTGGGAACCATGCAAACTCAGGTTCCCTGCCCAAGCTGTCAGGGCTATGGAACCGTCATTGAACACCCCTGTCACGAGTGCTCCGGTCAGGGACGCGTTCGTGCGCATCGCACCTTGACCATTGATATCCCCGCCGGCGCGGGCGATGGAATGCGCTTGCGTCTTGCCGGACAGGGCGAGGCCGGTCCCGGCGGTGGTCCCAACGGTGATCTCTACGTCGACATTGTTGAAAAGCGCGATCCTACTTTCTCGCGTCAGGGGGACGACCTGTACATGACGGTGACCGTTCCCATGACCGCAGCTGCCTTGGGAAGCACCTTTGAGCTGGAGACCTTGGACGGAGCCCAGTCCGTGACCATTCAGCCCGGTACGCAGCCCGGCGATGAGGTTCGCTTGGAGGGACTGGGTGTTGGCCATCTCCAACGCCCCGGTCGCGGAGACCTCCACGTCGCAATTAACGTCGAAATCCCGCGCAAACTTGATGACCGCTCACGCGAGCTTCTCGAAGAGCTCTCCCAGGTTCGCGGAGAAGAAAGCGTCCGTCCTGAAAAGCGCGGATCCTCATTCTTCGACAAACTCCGCGAAACCTTCGGCGCCTAGTAAGGACATCATCTTTATGACGCTTCCGGTTTTCATCGCTCCCGACGCGGACGCACTGCGTGCCTGCGCGCGGGGAGATTCCTTCGTTCTAGACGGGGATGAAGGTTTTCACGCGGCAACCGTTCGACGGATCGATGTCGGAGCCATGCTTGATGTCGTTGACGGGGCAGGGCTTCGTGCCCGCTGCACGGTTATTGATCGCGCCAAAAAGGCCCTGACGCTGCGCATTGACCACCTTGAACACGAGGAGGAGCCCGGGGTTGAGCTGCTGTTGATCCAAGCCCTCTCAACGGGCGGACGCGATGAAATGGCCATCGAGATGGCAACGGAAGTTGGCGTTGACGCAGTAATGCCGTGGCAGGCAAATCGCAGTGAGGTTCGCTGGAAGGGCGAAAAAGCCGCGAAGGGCATGCGAAAGTGGGAATCCACCTTACGATCAGCGACGAAACAATCGCGGCGCGCATTTATCCCACGCCTTGAAGAAACCCGTTCATCCGCTGCCTTAGCGCAGTGGATTGCGCAGACCACTCAAGACGGCGCTTGGGTCCTGGTCTGTCACGAGAGCACCGAATACCGCCTGAGTGAACTCCTGCCCGTGCTGCGCGAGCTAAGCGCCCGCACCTCGTCGGCCTCGGCCACCCAGTCCCAGCCTTCTTGTCCTCCCAAGATCGCCGTCGTCGTTGGCCCTGAGGGTGGGGTTGACCCCGATGAGCTTTCTCTTTTCGAGGCCGCGGGAGCGAAAATCTGCCTGCTGGGAAATACCGTCCTTCGCGCTTCAAGCGCCGGACCCGTTGCGCTTTCACTGATCAGCGACGCTATTGGGAGATGGTGACATGGACGCCAAACGAATCGATATTCCCCGCGGCGTGGATCCCGTCGTACTTTTTGGAACTTCAGACCGCGTTTTGCGAGCTCTTGAAAACGGCTTCCCCCAGGTTCGCTTCACCTTACTTGGCCGCACATTGTCCATGATTGGGCCCGAAGGAATTGTGGATATGGCCGCTCAGCTGGTCGAAGAGCTGATTGAACTTGCTCGAGATGGGCATTCTCTTGACGCTGACGGCGTTGAACAGGCAATTGCTCTGCTCATGACGGCGAGCTCCACGGATGAACGCCCCCAAGAAATTTTGCGCTCGCGGGGACGCTCCATTCGACCGCAATCTGCCGGGCAAAAAGCGTATGTCGAGGCGATTCAGCGTTCGACCGTCGTCTTTGGATTGGGGCCGGCCGGTACCGGAAAGACCTACCTTGCGATGGCCCAAGCGGTATCCTCTTTGCTTTCCGGACAGGTGCGCCGAATCGTCTTGACCCGCCCTGCGGTTGAAGCGGGTGAAAACCTTGGTTTCCTCCCGGGCACGCTCACGGACAAGATCGATCCCTATCTGCGTCCGCTCTATGACGCGCTGGGAGACATGATGGATCCGGATGCGCTGCCAAAACTTATGGCCTCCGGTGCGGTTGAGGTCGCGCCTTTGGCATATATGCGCGGACGAACGCTCAATGATTCCTTCATCATTTTGGATGAGGCTCAGAATACGACGCTCGCACAGATGAAGATGTTCCTGACCCGTTTAGGCTTTAACTCAAAGGTTGTTGTGACCGGTGATGCCTCCCAGATTGATCTAGCGGGGGAGCGCTCCAGCGGCCTCTTGGTCATTGAAGATATTCTCACTGGCATCGATGACATAGAATTTTGTCATCTGACAAGCGCCGATGTTGTGCGTCATCGCCTTGTCGGCCAGATTATTGACGCATACGAACGTTGGGACGAATCCATGGCCAGCCTCAAAGCACGCCGTGACCGTTCCCTGCACACCCGTACCCGACACAATGGACGCTGAGTCATGACTGAAGTTCTTAACGAAACCGACTACCAGATCGACTGTGAAGAGTTCGTGCGCTTGGCCGACTTCGTGCTCAGCGCCATGCATGTCTCCACAGAGGTCGAGCTCAATATCATTTTCATCGACCCCGAACCCATGGAAGAACTCCATGTTCGCTGGCTGGATCTGGAAGGTCCGACCGATGTCATGAGCTTCCCCATGGACGAGCTCCGTCCGGGCACTGCGGATCACCCAACTGAGTCGGGAACCCTGGGCGATATTTGTATCTGTCCGCAGGTTGCAGAACAGCAGGCTCGCCAGGCCGGACATTCCTCGGTTGAAGAGATGCTCTTCTTGGCAACCCACGGCATGCTTCACCTTCTGGGTTATGACCATGCAGAACCCGCTGAAAAAGAAGAAATGTTCACCCTGCAACGCCAGCTCCTCTTGAGCTTCCTCGCACAGCGATGATCGAAGCTGCTATCCCCGTCGCGGGGATGAGTATCCTTGCCGCAATTGCTCTTCTGGGCGCAATGATTCTTGCGGCAAGTGAGTTTTCGATCGCTAAGCTCACCCACGCCGCGGTTGAAGACCTGATCGAGGACGACAAAAAGAACGCCAGAGCCCTGTTCAAGCTGGTTGATCAGCGTCGCTTAGTTATTTTTGTCCTTCGAGGCGTCCGCACCTTCCTGCAGGTTGTCTTTGCCGTTTCAATGGCGACCATTGCTCTGCATTTTTCACACTACTGGTGGCTGGGAGGGCTGGTCGCAATCGTCGTTGTGACGATTGTGCAATTCTTTGCCAACAGCATCATTGCCACGCGCTGGGCACAGCGCAATCCCACCGGTATCGCGCTCTTCTTCACGCCCTTGATGACCCGTCTGGTCGCTATTGCACATTTCTTCTCGCCGGCCGCCCAGAAGGTCAGGACCTATCTTCCACAGTCTGAGCGAACCGAAGCTGAGATGCGTGCGGACATGGCGGATGAACTGCGTGAAATGGTTGACCGTGTTGGCGAAACAGAAGGCCTTGAAGAAGAAGACCGAGAGATGTTGCGCTCGGTTTTCGAATTAGGGCATACCTTGGTTCGTGAGGTGATGGTCCCGCGTACCGAAATGCTGACGATCGCATTCGATGTTCCGGCCCGTAAGGCGTTACGCCTCTTTGTGCGCTCCGGTTTCTCGCGTCTGCCCGTTATTGGAGAGGACACCGACGACGTCCGCGGAATTTTGTTCTTTAAGGATGTCGTTCAGCGCCTTGAAAACCATGATGGAGAACATGAACTTCGCGCCGATCAGATGATGCGTCCCGCCGAGTTCACCATCGAAATGAAGCCGGTCGATGACCTGCTGCGCCAGATGCAATCCGAACACTTCCACCTGGCCATGGTCGTTGATGAATACGGTGGGATCTCGGGCCTCGTCACCCTCGAAGACATCATCGAAGAAGTCGTTGGTGAACTCACCGACGAACATGACCGCAACACTATCGAGCCCGAAGAAATTTCCCCAGGTGTATGGCGTGTTCCTTCGCGTTTCTCCATTAGCGAGCTCGGAGAGCTGTGGGGACTAGAACTTGAAGACGAAGACGTTGATTCCGTTGGCGGTCTGCTGGCCAAAGCAATTGGCCGCGTTCCGCTTCCGGGGGCAACTGGCGATATGCTCGGTGTGCACATGGTTGCCGAAGAAGCCCGAGGCCGCCGTCGCCAAGTTGGCACAATTGTCTGTTCCTATGTCCCTGAAACCCAGACCGAAGACTCTGAAGATCACCAGGAGTGAGAAAGATGCATTTCCCCAGCGATGATGAATTGATGGCCGGTCCGAACGCCTTTGAAGGTGTGGATATCGATGCTCTTGATCTTCCTGATGAGGAATCACTGGACGACGCAGACATTGATGCTGAGCTCGACGAGGCCGACGATGAGCGCGTCCACGACGTTGAGGATTCTGTCCATTCCTTGCGTCAACTCCGCGCAGAAACAAATGCGGGTGCAGACATCATCGTTCCCGACTTCCCAGAAGACTTTCGCGCGGGCTTCATCTCCATTGTTGGCCGTCCCAATGTCGGAAAGTCGACGCTGACCAACGCTCTTGTTGGTCATAAGGTCGCCATCACCTCGGGCCGCCCCGAAACGACACGTCACAACATCCGCGGGATCGTCCACGGCGAAAACTACCAGCTGGTATTGGTTGATACACCCGGATACCACCGTCCGCGCACTCTGCTGGGTAAGCGCCTCAATGACATGGTTCGCGAGGCCTTGGCAGAAGTTGATTGCGTGGTCTTCTGCATGCCTGCGGATCAGCGCATCGGACCGGGAGACCAGTTCATTGCTCGCGAGCTGCGCTCTGTGCGACGCCCCGTGATTGCGGTGGCGACAAAGTGCGATAGCGTGCCGCGCGAACGCGTGCTTGAACACCTTCTGGCAATCGAAAAGCTGGGGGAGTGGAGCGCGATTGTTCCCGTCTCGTCCTTCAAGCACGAAGGCATTGATCGCCTGCGTGAAGTTTTGGCGGAAAAGGTTCCGCTCTCACCGCCCCTGTACCCGCAGGACGACATCTCCGATGAGTCTCGCGAAACGATGATCGCAGAATTCATTCGCGAGGCCGCGTTGGAGGGAGTCCGTGATGAGCTTCCGCACTCGCTTGCCGTAAAGGTTGAAGAGATTATTGAACGCCCCAAGCGCGAGGGTGATGATCGTCCGCCTCTGCTGGATATCCATGTCAATGTCTATGTCGAACGCGATTCCCAAAAGGCCATCATTATTGGCAAGAAAGGTTCGCGTTTGAAGGAGATCGGAACCCGGGCCCGAGCGCATATCGAAGAATATTTGGGACGTCGCGTGTACCTCGATCTGCATGTGCGTACCGCTAAGGATTGGCAGTCAGACCCGAAGATGCTTCAGCGTTTAGGCTTCTGATACCTGAACGTGGGGGATGCAACAAAAGGATCCTGACCAGGGTCCCGAGCTTTAGCGTCTTCTTCGTGGCATGCTTATCCCGTGAGCGAAAATCCCCAGAACCCTAACGCCTCAGCGCCTTTACCGTTTGACCAGGACGACGCATCACTGACTGTGCACCGCATGGCTGCACATGATCGTCTGGCCCATCAATCCCGAGTCGTCTTGCGCCTTGGCCAGATGCTTCTTTCTGCCGGCGCGGGCTCGTACCGCGTGAAGGCCTCGATGCGGACCTGTGCCGAGGCCGTTGGCATTGAGAAGCACCATGCTCAGGTGACCTTTACCGAGATCGTTGCGACAGCTTATGCGAATGGTACTTTCCGTACCGAGCTTGCTGAGCAGCGTCTTCTGGGAGTGAATGCGGACAAGATTGACCGCATTACAAACTACTTGGCATCCATTGAAGGCAAGCAGGTGCTTGTTGAGGATGTCGATAAGGCTCTTGACCGGATCGAACGCGTGAAGCCGCTGTATGGCTGGCTAGCGAATGCCCTTGCTTCTGGTTTAGCCTGTGCGGCCTTCTCCTTCCTCAACGCCGGGGGATGGGTTGAGTGCTCTGTCGTGGCAATTGCAGCCTTCTTCGGGCAGTTCCTCCGTCGCCAGATGCTCAAGCGGCACATGAACCACTTTGGTGTGTGGATGCTCTGTGGTGCAGTTGCTTCTGCTGTCTACATTCTGTGCGTCTATCTGGCTCAGAAATACCTAGGCGTTGAACCCACGCACCAAGCAGGCTTCATCTCTGCGTTGCTCTTCTTGGTTCCTGGCTTCCCATTGGTGACAGGAATTATTGACCTGGTCCGTCACGACTTTGCGGGTGGTATTCAGCGAATCGTGTATGTTGCAATGCTCGTGGTCTCTGCGGGCGTTGCAGTATGGACCATCTCGGAGGTCTTCAATTGGTCGGTCACTCCGAAATACATCGTTGAGCTCCCGCCAATCATTCACTTCACGCTGCGCTTCTTTACCAGCTTCGTTGCGGCGTATGGCTTCGCGATGCTCTTTAATTCTCCGCCTAAGGTATGTACGGCTGCGGCTCTTATCGGTGCGGTTATTAACACCGGTCGTATCTTCCTTGCGGTTGTCGTGGGGGTTCCGGTCCCCGCGGCGGTTGGGCTTGCAGCGCTTGCAGCTGGTCTTCTTGCGGCAGCAGTTGCAAACCGCACGCGCTTCTCGCGTGTGACACTCTCCGTTCCCGCGGTGGTCATCATGATCCCGGGTGTGCCCCTGTACCGTTCGCTCACCTACTTGAACAATGGGCAGACCATGGACGCATTGGCACAGCTCTTTACGGTCCTCTTCACGATTGTTGCGATTGGTATTGGCCTGGCGATTTCGCGAATGCTGACCGACCGCGCGTGGCTCATGGAGAAACCGGTGAGCGTCCCCAAGCTCGAGGAATACGACGCCGAGTAAAGGCGAGCACGCCAAGTAAACACTGTCCACCATGTGCACTCAAAGTGCCAGTATCAGCGGGTCTTCATAGACTGAAGGTGTGAAGACTACATCGAATGTTCCTCGTCCTGCAGGTTCTGGAATGCCCACGGTCAAGTACCGAGCATTCCTCGACACGAACCCTGTTGACCTTCCTGACCGACAGTGGCCTTCGAAGCGCATTACCCACGCGCCTCGGTGGATGTCGACGGATCTACGCGATGGAAACCAAGCTCTGATCGAGCCCATGGATCCGGCGCGTAAGCGCAAGATGTTTGATCTTCTTGTTCGCTTGGGATACAAGGAAATCGAAATCGGATTCCCCTCGGCTTCACAGACTGATTTCGATTTTGTTCGTTCTCTGTTGGAAGATGACGCCCTTCCCGAGGATGTCACCATTTCGGTGCTGACGCAGTCGCGCCCCGAGCTCATTGAGCGCACTGTTGAATCGATTATTGGCTTCCCTCGCGCGACCGTGCACTTGTACAACGCAACCGCTCCGGTTTTTCGTGAAGTTGTCTTCCACGCGGACCGCGAGCAAACCGTTGAACTAGCCCGCTCCGGTACGCGTGAAGTCATTGCACAGGCAGAACGTCAACTGGGCGATGAGACGATCTTCGGTTTTGAGTACTCTCCTGAGATCTTCATCGACACCGAGCGCGATTTCGCACTGGAAGTGTGCGAAGCCGTTATGGATATCTGGCAGCCCCAAGAAGGCCGCGAGATCATCCTCAACCTGCCCTCGACCGTTGAGCGCGCGACCCCCAATGTCTTCGCCGACCAGATCGAGTACATGTCTCGCAACCTTTCCCGACGCGAGCACATTGCGCTGTCTGTTCACCCGCACAATGACCGTGGAACCGGCGTGGCAAGTGCCGAACTTGCGCTCCTCGCCGGCGCTGACCGCATTGAAGGCTGCCTCTTGGGACAAGGTGAGCGCACCGGCAACGTTGACCTGCTGACCTTGGGCCTGAATCTTTTCAGCCAGGGAATTGATCCGGGCATCGACTTCTCGGACATTGACGAGATCCGCCGCACCGTGGAGCACTGCACCCAGATGGAGGCTTCGCCGAGATCTCCCTACGTCGGAGATTTGGTGTACACCAGCTTCTCGGGCTCTCACCAAGACGCCATCAAGAAGGGTTTTGCTGCTCGCAAGACGAAGGTGGATGCCGCAGGGGGCGATGAGAACGCAGTGGTCTGGGAGCTTCCCTACCTGCCCATCGATCCTCACGATGTCGGTCGCTCCTACGAGGCCGTTGTGCGCGTGAATTCCCAGTCCGGTAAGGGTGGGGTTGCCTACCTCATGTCGCGGGCACACAACCTGGAGCTGCCTCGTCGCCTGCAGGTAGAGTTCTCGCGAATTGTCCAGCGCCACACTGACACTTACGGCGGAGAGATCAACGCCGAAACATTGTGGAAGATCTTTGCAGACGAGTATTTGCCGACAAGTGCGGCTCCTGGCCTTCAGTCGTGGGGGCGCTTCGAATTGCGTAAGTCCCAGGTGGGAACGGTTGACGACGAGCATGTTGAATTGCATGCAGAGCTCACGGACAACGGTGTGCTCACCGCAATCGACGCAAACGGAACCGGCCCGATTGACGCTTTCGTCTCAGCACTGCATCAATTCGATTTGGACGTGCGCGTCTTGGACTACTCCGAGCACGCAATGAGCCAGGGACGAGATGCGAAGGCCGCTTCATACGTCGAAGCAGCTGTTGATGGAAAGATCGTCTGGGGCGTTGGAATCGACTCTTCGATTACCCGCGCATCGTACAAAGCTGTGATCTCAGCAGTGAACCGTGCACTTCGAGATCAGTAAGTAGGTTTTGCAACCAACGCGCGCGTGGCGGTGAGTGAGTGACCGCCCAGCGCTAGGTGAGGGGGCATCGCTTAGATGCCCCCTCACCTGTTTTTCCCCTCGCCAATGCAGGGGGAAAGAAGTCGGACGCGGAAGCTTAATCGGCCTCGTTCGAGGGGAAATCGCCACCGGCAATCTCATCAAGAAGCTCAAGGGAAGGAATGAAGAATACCTGGCCGAAGAGCACATGCGAGAAGGTCAGCAGGTAGTCCTTCTTCGCGACCATATTCGTGATCATGCCCTTGGTGACGCTCCAACGCGCAGAGTAGCCGATGAAGTAGGTGCCGGTGATACCTGCGGCGGGGTCAGAAAAGGGCACGTTCATGCGAACGATCTTGTTTTCTTCACCGTCGACGATGAACTTTGAGGAAACATTGTGCGCGTTTGCTGCCTTCGCGTCGTCATCAAGCTCAAGGTCGGTGAACTTCTCGCGCCCGACCGCACGCTCCTGCTCAGCGGTACCTAGCGAACGCCACGCGTCCATGTCGTGAATCCACTTTTGTGCAAAGGCGTAGGAACCTCCAGTGAATTGGGGGTCCTCGTTGCCAATCTCTGCCCAGAAGGGGGCATCGGCGTTTGTTGGATTTTCAGTGCCGTCAATGAAACCGATGATTGCTCGGCCTTCGAGGTAGCGGAAGCCGTGAGTCTCATCAACGACCGTTGCGAAGTCCTTGAAAGACAAGCGGTACTGCTCGGCTACTTCGTAGACCACGGCCTCGCGCTGTGCGCGAATGTGAAGGAAGAGGTCAGCATCTTCGCCGATGCCTTCGGGCATGGTGATGGAAGGATCATCCTGATTGGTCAGCCCCGTGAATTCCTCAAGTTCCTTTGGACGGGGTGCGCCCGGGAAGAAGTAGTCCCAACCCTTACGGCTTACTCCCACTGCAACGCGCAGGTCATCATTTTGGGCTCGGATGTTCATCGAACGATTGATCGCCTGGCTGCGATCAGCAAAGTCGCGGAAGGCCTCTAGCTCTGCGGGCT
>CALIZH010000044.1 GCA_938028585.1 uncultured Actinomyces sp.
GGATTGGGTGGGGCTCGAGGGCGTATGTGCGAGAGCCCCAAAGCTCAGTGACCACAAACCTGCCTAAGGGGGTTAACTCCTTGGAGGTTTTGTGGCCTACCACTGAGAGCTTCTCGCACCAATCGGTGCACCTTTCGCCTATTTGGCTCTCAGAACAGGAGCCTTGTTATGGGCAACAGCATTCAAATATTTACCAATGACCGTTTCGGGCAGGTACGTAGCTTCGCCGCCGATGATCAGACGTGGTTCATCGCCGCCGACATCTGCCAAGCCCTCGATCTGACAAACCCCTCGGTTGCTGTCTCGCGTCTCGACGATGATGAGAAGGCTAAGTTCAACTTAGGGTTCTCCGGCGGTGCCACATGGTGTGTCAACGAGCCCGGTCTTTACGGGCTGATCATGGCATCACGCAAACCAGAAGCCCGAGCATTCAAGCGGTGGGTCACCCACGAGGTGCTGCCATCGATCCGCCGTCACGGCCTGTATGCCACTGATGAGCTGGTCACTAATCCTGAAGCGCCCCTCAAAGTGCTTGATGCCTACGTCGCGGAGCGCCGCAAAACCGCAGAGCTCACGTTGCAAAATCTTGCGCAAGCTCAAGCCCTGGCCGAAGCGAAACCGAAACTGTTCTACTACGACATGGTACTCAAAGCCAAGGACGCACTTCCGATCACGGTGATTGCGAAGGATTATGGGCTTTCTGGTCGCAAGCTCAACCAGCTCCTGCACGAACTCGGTATCCAGTACAAGCAATCGGGCGTGTGGCTGCTCTACGCCCAGCATGCTGGCAACGGTTACACCGACACCAAAACCCATGTCATTGACGACGGTAATCGCACCCGGATTCACACCTACTGGACGCAGAAAGGCCGCTTGTTCATCTACGAGGTTCTCAAGAACCAGCTCAGCATTCTGCCGGTGATGGAGCGTGAGGGTCAGGTGCAAGCATGACCGTCGCGACTCTTGATATTGGGTTTTCGAAGAAAAATACCGAGGGTTATCTGGACCTGACGAGTTACCACGCTTTGAAGAAGCTCCAGCGCGAACAATTCGGCTACCGGCCCTTGGTTTATATCTCCTCGCCGTATTCGGGCGACGTGCAAGCGAACGTTGAGCTTGCCCGCAAAATCTGTGGGTTTGCAGTGGGCGCTGGCAAGATCCCGTTCGCTCCGCATCTGCACTATCCCCAGTTCATGGATGATGCAGACCCTGATCAGCGTGAGTTGGCGATGTTTTTCAATCGGGTCCTGCTCGCCAAGTGCGAAGCACTGTGGCATATGTCGGACACGTCAGCCCTGGTATGCGCCTGGAGATCGGGTGGGCACCCGACCTCGACCTACCGATTAAGTTTTTCGATTCTGATTTCAAGGAGGTCACCCCATGACCACGCCGATGGCTTTGTTTACCGCCACCGTTACCGGCGTGCAGAACAATAACCACTACCCGCATCGACACGAGGTCACTGACGCGGCATCGCTGTCGGCGGTCGCCGGGTTTGATCATGTGGCAGCTGCCTATGTGAATGATCGCCGCTCAACCTCAGCCTTCATGTCTTCGGATTGCGTGGTGATGGATATCGACAACGACCATACAGAAACACAGACCGAGTGGATTACACCAGAGCGCTTGGGCGAGTTGATGTCGGGCGTGGAGTTCATGACCGCCACCTTCCCGCAACCACATGAAGCCGAAGGGCGTGCTCTCCGCCCGTCCGCGTTTCCACGTCTACTTCCCAATCTACGAAGTACACGACGTGGATGAATACGCTGGGTTGAAGCATCGCCTCGCGAGCCGGTTTGGATTCTTTGATCGCAACGCTCTGGATGCAGGAAGGTTCATCTACGGCACCCCCAACCCCGAAACCACCATCCACGACGGCACGAAGCTGCTCGACGCCTGGCTGGACGCGTCTGACGAGATCGATGTCTTCGCTGCCTTCGATCAGAACACTCTCGTGATTGGTGAAGGCTCCCGTAATGCCACGCTTTCGCGCTTCGCAGGCAGGGTGCTCATCCGCCACGGGCAGACCGACCAGGCACGTGACCTGTTCGACCGCAAAGCCAACCTCTGCGAACCACCACTCAGCGATGCGGAATTGCAGACGATTTGGAACTCGGCGTGCAGGTTCGCCTCTAAGGTCGCAGCCAACCTCGACTACCTACCACCCGAGGCGTATGCGGAGTTGACGAGTTTGAAGCCGGAGGATTTCACTGACGTCGGCCAAACCATGGTGCTTGCCAGCGAATATGCGAACCGGATCTGTTATTCACCAGCGACAGCGTGGATGGCCTACGAGAACGGGGTGTGGGAGGAAAACGAACCCAAAGTCCAGCACGTTGTCCAAGAACTGACCACCCGCCAACTCGAGCAAGTCGATGCCGAGCTGGAGGCCATCAGCCAGCGCGCCAGCGAGCTCGGGGTGACAGCGATGCTCGCGGCCATGACCAAAACCAAAGCGCTGGGGATGTTTACACCCGAGCAGACGCGGGTGTATCGGGAGCTTACAGCTGCCCAAGAGTGGCAGAAGTTCATCTACAAATGCCGCTCAGACCGTACGATTCAGGCGGTCATGCGTCAAGCCCGACCCCTCGCCCTCATCAACCCGGAGGTGCTCGACGCGCAACATTTTGGCCTCGCCCAACGTCGCCGCCGCATCTACCTTGTCGCAGATTTTGCAGGCCGATCCGCACCCGAGATTCTTTTTGAGCTCGCGAGCAGCTCAGGGCATCCTGAATCGTGCGGCACGCAAGAACAAGACCATGCCCACACCCCTGAAGCAAGCCTTGGAGGCCGTAGCAGCTCGGTGATGTTGTTGGATCATCATCCGCAAGACTCCCGCCTGACCGTCAACTCCTTGGGGGTGGTGCTGACGCTGACTGCCCGGATGGGCAACTCACCCACCAACGTCCCCATCCTCCTCGACGCCCCAGAGGAACGCAGGGTGTTTGGCCTGAATTCGATCCACCAGTCCCGCTGCGGTGGCGGCCACTACGGCTACGAAGCGGAAGTGTCGAAAACCCTCGACCTGAAAGGCGGGGAGCCGACCTGCAACCAAGGCGGCATGGTCATCTTGGAGCCCGTCTATGCCGCATCCAAGGCCGACTATTTCACCCGCACCGCCAAGGATCAGGCAGGTGCGTTGCTGGCCACGGATTACACCGACCCGCCCATGGTCACCAGCTCGTCGCTGCGCCCCAGACAGTTGACGCCGGTCGAGTGCGCCCGGTTGCAGGGCTTCCCCGACGACTGGTGCGACCAGCTCGCCATCACCGACCCCACCGATGCCCAGCTCGACTACTGGGTGGACGTGTGGGCCGAATGGAACCGCCTCCGAGGCGTTAAGCCCCGCTCCCGCAAGCAGGTCGCCGGCTGGCTCGCAGACCCGACGTCAGATTCGGCGCAGTACAAGTTGTGGGGCAACGGGATCGCACTGCCGGTGGCCGAGCACGTCCTGGAAAGAGTGAAGAACATGGTCGATACGACTGGATAACCGGCGCGTTTAGAGCGTGTATGTACATGACCCAAACAGCCAACCCGCATCTGGGGAAATACGTCAAAGAGGCCGGTCATGACGACAATCCAGTTCACCAAACAGGCCAAGAGCTGCAAGCAGCTCGCCGCCGCAGTCGCGCTCCTGCTCACCTGCGGGGATGGTGAAGAACGCGCTGAAGTGTATGGGTGCGCGGCTGATCGTCAGCAAGCATCCATTGTGTTTGAAGTCGCGGCTGACATGATCCGCATGAGTCCAGCGCTGTCCAAACGTGTCAAGATTCCTGCCTCGCAGAAGCGGATCATCTACAAGCCCACTAACTCCTTCTACCAAGTCTTGAGTGCAGAGGCGTATTCGAAGCACGGGTTCAACATCTCCGGTGTCGTCTTTGACGAACTGCATACCCAACCCAACCGTGCCTTGTTCGATGTGATGACGAAAGGCTCAGGTGATGCGCGAACCCAGCCGTTGTACTTCCTCATCACGACAGCGGGTACCGACACGCACAGTATTTGTTATGAGCAGCATGAGAAAGCCGAAGACATCCTCGCAGGCAAAAAGCACGATCCCACGTTCTACCCAGTGATTTACGGGGCCGGCCGTGAAGACGACTGGACCGACGAGGACGTGTGGCATAAGGCTAATCCTGGCCTGGTCTGGTTTTGTGGACCGGGTGTTTTGAGGGTTGTTGGTTGTTATTGGTGGTGTTGTGCCCATTGGCGCGCGTACTGGTTGGGTGAGAGCCAGCCCAGCGCGCTGTGGGGGTGCTCTTCATTGTAGCGGCGCGACCAGGCGGCGATGAGCGTGCGGGCGTGGTCGAGGTCCTCGAACATGTTGTCCTCGAGGAGTTCATCACGCATGCGGTTGTGTAAGGACTCCACGAACCCGCCCAGCCAAGGCTGGCCCGGTGGGATGAACGCTTGGAGCGTGTCGTGCTCGCTGGCCCAGCGTGCCTGGGCTGCGGCGATGAATTCAGGCCCGTTATCGGCCCTTAGTACCTGAGGTGCTCCATGGGCCCAGGCAGCCAGGTCAAGCATTTCGATCACGTCGACGGCTCCCATGCGCCGCTCAACACGGAAAGCCAGGTGCTGACGGGTGAACTCATCAATGACGTGACAGACCTTCAAGACACGCCCCTTCCAGTCCGAGTCAAACTGGAAATCAATGGCCCACACCTGCCCAGGAGCGCTAGCCCTGACCAGGCGCTGTAGGCGCGGCGCGGTGCGCGGCTTGGGGGCTTTGCGCGCTCGCACGCGCAGCCCCTCGGTGCGCCACAAGCGCCGGAACGTATCACGCCCCACGACAATGCCCTCACTCTTGGCCCGCGCCCAGGCACGTTTATAGCCCCACCGTCGATGCGTGGCGGCAAAATCGTTCATCCACTGGCGCACAGGCCCATGATCAC
>CALIZH010000045.1 GCA_938028585.1 uncultured Actinomyces sp.
CGACTGGCAGCAACCGCTAGTTGTCGCTCTCACTCAGGCAGAGGGCCTGTCTATTGTCCACGAGACGGTGTACGAAAACCGTTTCGGTTTCACCTCTGCACTGCGTCAGATGGGTGCGAACATCCAGGTGTATCGCGAGTGCTTGGGTGGAACCCCCTGTCGTTTCGGTCAGAAGAATTACTACCACTCAGCAGTTATTTCGGGACCGACGCCTCTGCATGCCGCAGATATTGTCGTTCCGGACCTGCGCGGCGGATTCTCACACCTGATTGCAGCATTGACCGCAACCGGTACATCGACTGTGTCAGGAATTGATGTCATTTCTCGCGGCTACGAGCACTTCATCCGCAAGCTTCGTGAGCTCAATGCTCGCGTGGAATACGAAGACTGACGACCCTCTCGAAGGCCACGGTCGTGGATCAGGCATCCCAACCCAAACTGAAGCTATTTGTTTCTGCGCTTTCCGGGAAAGGTCGCGCGCTACGTCGAGCTCCCAAGGTAGCGGCACTTTTACGCTCCCAAGGGTGGAACGTCGACGTTCGAGTCACTCACCGCTCGGATGATCCGGCAGCTTTGGCGGCAGCATGCACCAATCACTGGGTTGCAGTTTTAGGTGGCGATGGCTACATCGCTCGCATTGCCACTCAGGTTGGGGCGCGCGGGGGAGTGGTGATTCCGCTTCCCGGAGGAAGAGGAAATGATCTGTGCCGTTGCCTCGGTATTGGGACAGACGCGGTCGCGCATGTGCGAAGCCTGCCAAAGGCCTCGGAAATCTGTGCTGAAGGCGCGGGGGAACATCCTCGGATCAGAGGCGTCGACGCAATGCAGGTGCGCGCGCTCAATGGGGTAAATGAAGGGCAAGACGCCGCTGGGCAACGACCGTCGTCGCGGGCCACGGGCCTCGAAGAAAACCCAGCTCAGGTGTTGGGAATTGTTTCTTTCGGCTTGGATGCCTTGGCCAACCAGATCGCAAATGACACTTCTTTTGCATCGGGTACTTTCGCTTACGCCTGGGGTGCCTTGCGCGCCCTTCAGCAGTTCCAGCCCAAAACAATGGAAATTGAGGTCGACGGGGAGCGAAAGCGAATCCGGGGGTGGCTTGTCTCGGTCTCTAATTCCGGATGGTTCGGTGGCGGGATCAATATTGTTCCTAGCTCCAATCCCAGTGACGGTCGTCTGGAACTTCTCACTGTGGACCCGGTGCCCAAGCATCATGCGATCCGTGTTCTTGCACGGGTTCTTGCGATGCGAAAAGTTGATGATCCGATCCTTCACGTCGAAGAGGTCACCAGCGTCAAGATTTTGGATAGTGCCGGCTTAGTTGCAATGGGAGATGGCGACCAAGTGGGAGAAGGCCCACTTGAAATCTCGGTCAGCCCTCGGGTTTTCCGCGTCTTTGTCTGAAGCGGTCGTAGTTAGCGCGAACTTGTAGCTCGTTCAGCGCTCTCTTGTTGATCTTTGGCCCCAGCACCTTGCTTGGATAAACTACACACATGACTCACCGGCTCACAGGTTTCTACCGTTTCGCGCGAGGCGTTTTCCGCAGCTTTATGGTCCCGTGGATGAAGATTGACGTCCAAGGTCTTGAAAATCTTCCCAAGGACCGCGGATACCTGCTGGTATGTAACCACCTGTCAAACATTGATGCGGTCTGCTTGCTGTGGGTCATGATGAAAGCGGATGTTCCCGTGCGCATTATGGCCAAGTCAGAGCTATTCAAGGTTCCACTTTTGGGTGGGGCCATGCGTCGGATGCAATTGCTTCCGGTCGATCGAAAGTCGAAGGAACCGGGGGCGATCTTGGCCTCGGCAGCGAAGGCACTTCGTGACGGCGAGTGCGTGGCAATTTACCCCGAAGGCACCTTGACCACTGACCCTGATGAATGGCCGATGCGCATTAAGACCGGTGCTGCGCGTCTTGCTCTGGACACGGGGGTTGATGTTATTCCCTTCATTCACTGGGGAGAGCAAAAAATTATGCGTTCGGGATCGGCGCTGATCGATTTTCGTCCACAACGCAAAGTGAGTGTCCGTATTGGCCAGCCAATCGACCTGGATGACCTTCGCCACGACACCGGTTCTGCTGATCATCACGCTGTTGATGAAGCGACCGCACGCATTCAGCGCGCGATGATTGATCAGGTTGCCGCTCTTCGCGGAGAAGATGCCCCGCAGGGCGTGTGGGATCGCAAACTGAAGAAGCGAGTGGAGATCTAAGCCCCGTACTTCTTACTTCGCGATATCAACCACCACGCGCGAGGGGTTACTCAACGCGCTCAAAGTCACCTCGCGCTTGTGATCCATTCCGATCACGATGTGCGTATTCGCCTCAAAGCTTCCGTCTTCGCGTACGCGAATCGGCCCGACTTCCTTGGTTTTTTCGCCCTTGTAGTAGTCCTTTTGAAGCTCTTCGCTGACGGGCATGGCTCCGCCTTCCAAGGACAACTCAAGGTAAATTGGCGTCCCTAGATCAATTGGATCGCCTTTACCCTGGGTTGCTGGCGAAGTCGTCCACCCGCCTTGCCATCCCACATCGTCGCTTCCCGTGAACTCAACGACGACCCTGTAGAAAGTATCGTGTTCGCCCACGCGTAGGTCGTGGAAGACAGGTGCGTGATTAGCGTCCTCTTTGCCCTGCGTGAGGCTTGCCTTTCGCGAGGGAATTTCTTCCCAATTCTGAAGCGTTGGGCTGGAAGAGGGCGTGGCCTCGGGAGTGGGGGAGGAAGACGCGCTCTCGCTTGCCGAGGCCGTGGCTGAGCTGCTTGCCGAAGGCGCGGGAGTGGGGGAGCATCCGCTGACCGCGGCTAGAAGGACTAGCGTGCAAAGAGATGAAAAATGACGCGTCTTCACAATCTCCTCCTTGAGCGATCTACCAGTTTGACTTCCCTCATCCTAATGTGGGCGGAGGACATCGGGGAGTGGAACCTTGACCTTTGGTGGAGTCGATACCGGATTGAAACCCTGAGTGTGTTCAACATCGAATGACGCGGGCATGAGAAGAATGACGCTACGGGCTGGCCACGCGGTAGGGTTAAGGCCATGAGTGAAGTCAAACGTCCTCGCGTCCTCGTCGTCTTCGGCGGACGCTCTAGTGAACACCTGGTGTCCTGCGCGACCGCTGCCGGTGTTCTTCATGCGATCGATCGCGAACGCTTCGATGTGCTTGCGGTTGGAATTACCCGAGATGGCCAATGGGTGCATGTCGATAGCAACCCTGAGCTCGTCGACCTGCGCACGGCCTCGAATACAACTATTGAGCCGGGACTCAGTCGCGTGAGCCTGCTTCCGGGACTTGCTCGTTTGGTTGAAACCACCTACGACCGCACTCCCGAAGACGATGATGCTCGGATTGTCAGCGTTGAGGATCTGGGTGTTATCGATGTTGTGCTTCCGCTTCTGCACGGTCCTTATGGCGAAGACGGAACGATCCAGGGCCTCTTTGAGATGGCGAATGTGCGTTACGTCGGCTGTGGCGTGACGTCCAGCGCGGTTTCAATGGATAAGCACCTAACGAAGACTGTCCTTGCCGAGGCGGGGATTGCAGTTGGCCGATGGGAACTGGTGACCGAGAAGGAGTGGTCCCGCGATCCCCAGGAGGTGCGCTCGCGGATTGAGGCCCTGGGCTACCCGGTCTTCGTTAAACCCACTCGAGGTGGTTCATCGGTTGGGATTTCGCGCGTGGATTCCCCTGATCAGCTGGACCTTGCCATCAAGGAAGCAGCCGCAAACGACCCGCGAATCATCGTCGAGGCGATGGCCTATGGCCGTGAGGTCGAGTGCGGTGTGCGCGTCCCTGCGGGCGGTGACTCGATGGCAGCACCCCTGGGTGAAATCGGTGTTCCTGAAGGCGAGTTCTACGACTACGCCCTGAAGTACGTCGATACCGATGCGATTTCACTCATGTGCCCGGCGGATGTTCCGCAAGAAGATGCGGCCCGTATTCAAGAAACAGCGCTCAAGGCTTTCGAGGCCTTGGAGTGTGAGGGCCTGGCCCGCGTCGATTTCTTCTATAACGATGAAACCCACGAGATCATCGTGAATGAAGTGAACACCATGCCCGGCTTTACCCGTTTGTCGCTGTATCCGCGTGTGTGGGGCGAAGCTGGACTGAGCTACACCGAATTGGTGACCTCCCTGTTGGAGGAAGCCATGAGCCGCCCCTTGGGACTAAGGTAAGATATTTTTATGACGAAAAAACCCAAGGTTACCCTTGTCACCTCGGAGAATATGCCCGAACTTTTCTCCGATGAAAGTGGACTTCCCGACGCTCTTGCAGAGCGTGGAATGGACCCCCAGATTGCTATTTGGAATGATCCCACGGTCGATTGGGATGCAGCGGGGGTCTGCGTGATCCGATCTGTTTCGGATTACGCGACGCAACGTCAGGAATTTATTAACTGGGCAAATTCAGTGCCGCGTCTGCTCAACCATGCGGATGTCATGGAGTGGAACACTGACAAGCACTACATGAAGGATTTGGAGGCCTTGGGGCTTCCTGTTATTCCTACGACGTGGCTTGAGCCCACGCACGGTTTTTCGAAGCATCAAGTTCACTCGCGCTTCCCGGCTCTGGGTGATTTCGTTGTGAAGCCTGCGGTTTCTTCGGGTGTGCGCGATATCGGTCGTTACACCGCTATCGATACCTCACAGCGTCAAGCGGCTTTGGCTCAAACCATGGAACTGCTTGATGACGGCCGTTCTGTGATGCTTCAGCGCTACCTTGAAGATATCGATGTCCACGGTGAGGTCTCGCTGGTCTTCTTCAACGGTTTGCTTTCCCACGCAGTTGAGAAGCGTGCGGTTTTGCACCCTTCTTCGGTCACGGATCCTTCCATGCACGAGGCCGTGGTGACCGCCCGTCCCGCAGATACCGCCACGTGGCAGTGGGGTGAGCAGATC
>CALIZH010000046.1 GCA_938028585.1 uncultured Actinomyces sp.
GCAGCCCGACTCGCTGCCCTAAATGGCAGGCGAGCCCCCAGGGGCTGAAGACAACTAGCTAAACCAAGGCTTGGGGGTGGAACAGTGTTCCACCCCCAAGCTGTTTATTTCAGGCGTGCCATTCGGGGCGCTGCATGGTCGCGCCGCTGGCGCACTCCACGAAAATAGGGTCGCATCCTTCGGCCTTGAGCGCGTCGATCTGCGCGGCGGGGTCTTGATCGTCGGTGCTGACGCGGGCGTATCCCGTAGTGCTCATGCCAAAATCCTACGCGCTACGTTTTGGCGCGCTAGAGGTTTTGGTAGGGGGTTTTGGTGCGGCGTGTCGCGGTGATCGCCGCGCGCACTGGCGGGGTGTCAGAAACGGTCGGTTTTGGCACGGCGGCGGGACGCAAATGCAGGTGCCCTGAGTTAGATTGAAGTCGTTAGTAGTGTCGCCCCAACGGAGGGAAAAATTATGACTACCTGGAATGACTGGACCAACCCGACAATCGAGGAAATCGCGGCGTGTTTCCCTGTGTATGAACGTGAAATCCTTGGGCGCTCATTCGGTTCCAAAGGCCCTGCCACAATCACTAAGGTTGTTGAGGCTTTCGACTCTGACGGGCTGTTTCATCCGAGTTATATTCGTGCCTATGCGTTCCGCGTTGACTGGGTTAGTCCGCGCCCGTTCAACGGCGGCCCTAAAGCGCGTACTGTCGTCGTGATTATCGAGGAAAGCGGGCGCGGTACCGATAGTCCGGCAGTCAGTCGCGATATTTACGCGGTTCCTGCTGGCCTTGATGAGGCGGGGGCGCAAGCCATTATCGACACAATTCGACACCGACTGCCGGTTCGTGTCGGCGGTGACTTTGAGGCGTTCTGACCTCGCACTGCTTGTGCCCACACTGTAGGGGATGTATCAAGACGGCGCGGCCGGAGGGGTTGACTCCCGGCCGCGCCGCTTTGACTACTCTCAGAAAATGAGAGCCAGGTGTTTCTGTGGTGTGCCGCGTGGGCACGGGTTTACTCCCCGAGGGGAGAGTGATTGAATCTCAGCTGAAATACCTGGTGTCCATATCCTAACCCGTTAGTGTGTTGTGCACAACAGGTTTGTGGGTTAAATGTACTTGACGTGGGGAGCCTGTCCCTCATCTCGCATGATCATGGCCGCCTGCGCCACGGCCATTTGATACATGCCCAGGTAGGGCAAAGTTCTAGCATGTGGGCACCGCTTCTGATATTCGACTTGCGTGCGGTACATCGGGTAGGCAACCTCGGGGGCATTGGCGAGCTTTTCTTCATCCTTAGCGACGCTGACAAGCTCTTCGACAAGGGTTAAGAATAGTGCTTCGCACTCGTCGAACAGGATGTGAATTGTGAGTGGGTCGTGTGGCGTTCGGGCTCCGGTTTCCCATCGGGATATGGTTATTTGGGTTGTGTCGAGCATGTCGGCAAGCTCAGCTTGGGAGAGTCCCAGGCCCTTGCGTCGGATCATGATGTTGATGCCCTCGAAATCGGTTGTGTCGGGCATGGCGTGTCCTTTCGTTTGTGGTGCCCGGGCCTCGTCGTGAGGCCCGGGCGGGTTGTTTACGCCTCGGCCTTGGGCGTCACTTCCTTTTGCCAGGTTGGTTCGGTGTTCCCGAACAGGTCGCGTCCGTTGAGCCTGCGCAGAAATTCTCGACGGATGACATGCTCGTCTGCGCGTCGCAGGGCGGGAATCTTCGACATCTCGCGCCAAATGGCCAGGTGCCCATCTTCTTCAAGCTCCGCCAGGGTTTCCGCGATTGTTTCAGCGCTGTAGTAGTCAGTTTCGTTGAAGAACTTGGACGTGTGGTGCCATTCGTCGGGCCAAATGACATCGGCCGTGATGAGGAACTTAATGAACGTCGCCGTCTCGTCGATCTCATTCCTACGCAGCCATGCGGCGGTGATCTTAGATTTGGTGACCTTTCCCTCGACTTCCTCAGCCCACACAGCGTTGTTGGACTTGCCAGCACCCCAGTTGTAACCAGCCATGATGATTGCTCCTTTCGAGCGGTCCAGGCGTGCCCTTAATGGCTTCCTGATAGGTATAAGTATATACCATTTGGGGGGTTGGTATCTACTTTTCGGCGTAAAATCAGGCCCCCGACGCTCGCGCGCCGGGGGCCTGGATGCTACCAGATGTTGTTGGGGTCGGTCTGGTAGTCGCATTGGTATTCGGGGCCGGGGCTGATGGTGACCGGCTGCCCTGCAAGGAGGAGGAGGCGGGCTCTGATGTCATGCACGCTGGTTGTGGCTGGCGCGATTATCGGCAGTTGGGCGGCGTTTTCCTTGATGACATCTTCGGGAATGTAGACGGCCGTCGCTTGTTGGATGATCCATGCGGTCCACATCTCCCACATGTCGGTGCACGCGCCCTCGGGTGCGGGTCGCCGGTCGCTTTCCCAGTCCCGCGCCGTCGATGCGCTGACGCTCAGGTCGGCGGCCCATTCTTCGATGGTCAGGCCCATTCCTGTGCGCAGGGCTTCGATGACGCGGCCGGGTAGCAGCTCGGCTAAAAGGATGCGCATGCGCCGTTCTTCCCAGTCGCCGTGCGCGTGCTCCCAGGCGTCGATGAAACGGCGCTTGAGTTCGCGGCGTGCGGGGTCGAGCCCCTCGGTAGCGTCCTGCATGGCCTTGTAGGCTTCGCGCATGGCGCGCCGCCCCTGTGTGGCTTGAATGTATGCCAGGCGTGCATCGTCAACCTCGACGCCGGGAATGCCTCCGGTTTCGCTCAATGCATCGTCGCACCGGGCTCGCGTGAGCCTTTCGACAACCTCTCGACTGAGAACGTCGCGGTAGTCGGGTTCGGGTTCGGGCTGCGGGATATGCATTTCGACGTTGATACCCAGATAGGTTGCGGCTTCAACAATTCCGTGCACGTTAACAGCGTGTCGGCCTGCTTTGGCCCATGCAACGACCTTGTTAACGCACGCCTCGATCTGCGGATCGTCGGCATATGCCTCGGCAAACCAGCTGGTGAGAACGTCCTGGACGCCCTCGGGGGGCACGGTCACGATGCCGCCTGTGCCCATTTCGTCGGTGATGGTGATGGTGGTTTCCATGATAGGGGTCTCCTTGCGCAAGTGGGGCGGCCCCGCCCCGGCACGGGGGCGGGGCCTGGTGGTCAGTCGTTGAGGGCTTCGTCGATCTCGGCCAGGCGGGCGATCAAGCGCTCACGCTCGGCAATGAGGGCTTCGCGCTGCGCCTGCGTGTCGGCGTCGATGCGCTCGAAGCGCAGCTCCTTTTCGGCGGCTAGTGCCTCGACGGGCACGTCGCGCACCTCGATGGTGACCTTCCAGCTGCCTCGAATGACGGCCGGGTAGCGCACGGACCCGGCGCTGGCAGGAAATTCACCGTCGATGATGATGACGTTATCGGCGGTTTTCACTGGCGCGTCGCGGTAGCGGCGTGAGCAAATCGACCGGCCCGCGAAATAGACCTCCTTGCTGTACGCGTTGTCCTCGTCAAGAACGATGCGCACGGTAGCGAGCTCGCCGGACGCGGCTGCGCTATACCCGTAGTGAGATGCGAGCAAATCCTCGACGCGACCCCGGTCGCGCGCATCGAACAGCCATACCTTCGTGTCGCCGCTCCATTTGCCACCTAGGCGTTTTGAGGCCTTGACAAAATCGGGATTAAACGGGCTGCAAACGGCGATCTTGCCGAAATCAGTCTCAGAAATGATGATGTCAGTGTTCATGACAGAAACCCCTTCCTCGGGTGTTCGGGCGGTGGGCTGTTCCCGTGCCTCGTACCGCTTATTGTAGCAAAAAGCACCCCTTGAAGCAAGCGCTAAAGACCTAAAAAGCCTTGTAATTGCAGCGATTAGCGGACTTTGTGAACACTAACGTCTGGCGCATTTGCTGTATTTGCTAGCATTGCTGTTAAAGGGATATCCATTGCAGTAGGCGCATGCAAGCAACGACTCCTAGTGCTGCCACTGCGAGCGTACCCATGAAGGCAAGGAAATCCTTGTCGTTTGTACCATCGAAGAAATCGTGTAGTCGTCGCCACGACTCACAAAGCGCATAGGAAGTCGCAACACACACGACTATCCAGATAAAACAGACAACGACAAATACAGCATTAACACCCTGCTCCCGACTTAGACAGGCAATGCCTGCAAAGCCGACCAGTGGGAGGGTGTGCAGGCACACAATAAGACCCTGATCTTTGCGATCCTTCCATAGCGCAAATGCGCGTGCCATCAGCAGAAGGATTGCGAACATGTAATAGGACAACAATTCCACGAGCGGCGAATACATATTGATAGACCTCTAATCAGCTAGAAAATCATCATCGGGGAATGGGTGCTGAGTCCGAGCGTCGTGTCAGAAATCATGATGTCCATGATGAAAAATCCCCTTCCTTGGGATGTTCGGGCAGTGGGCTTATCCCTCGCCTCGTACTGCTTCAGTGTAGCAAAAATGACCCTGGAAAGCAAGCGATAAAGAGCTATTTAACCGCATGATTGCAACGATTAGCGGACTTTTGGACGCTAGTAGCTGCTTGGCAATGCTGGTATTGCTGCATTTGCTGTTAATGCTGGTTTTGCATGTCTGATGCTCGGGGTAGTAGACACCCCCGCCCCAAGTGGGGCGGGGGTGTCGTGGTCAGATGAGCCATTCGGCGGCGTCGTATCCGTCAAGCCAGGCGATAACGCGCTTGCGGAGCTGCTGCATCATGAGGTGAATCGGATGCGTGTCCCAGCTGGCGTCAACGCTGCATTGGTACTCGTAGCTGTCAATGGCCTTGAGAACTTCGATGGGCTCGTAGATGCGGCTCGGGATCGAGTAGGAGTAGATGTAAACTTCGGCCTCGTCGAGGTAACGGCGGCCGTAGGCGTCGAGGTTGGCGTCGAGCATGAGCTGCCCGATCCGGTCGCGGCTTTCTCGGGTGAACGTCCACCACTTGCCCTGCGCGAACCACTCGAACCCTTCTTCGTCGGCGTCTCGTGTGGCCGCTTCAAGAATCACGTTGATGTGTTCTGCGGAAACGATTGCGGTACTCATTGCTCTATCCTTTCGAGCGGTCCAGGCTTGCCCTTGATGGCTTCCTGATAGGTATAATTATATACCGTTGTGAGCGTTTTGTCTACTTTTCCAAGCAATTGCAATATATTCGCGTGAAAATGTGAGGCGTTTTGACTACCGCTGCACTTAGTGCAACTCCCTCGCCTAACGTCGCCTCCCTTTATCGTGGCTTTCTTTGCCATGGATATGCACCCCAGCGCAAGGGAAGGTGATGCACTCAACGGTGTAGCTTAACTCAGCCCTGCTCCTGCGGGTGCTCCATTTTCGTTGGCAACTGTGCGCAGGCGCGCGAAGCGCGGCTGTGCACAGGCGGCAGTAATTCGACGCTTACGCGGCCGCGTGCGTGCGCTCCGTTGATGTATAAGGTGCTGTATATGCTGTACTCGCTACATTTGCGTGTTTTGCTGCATATGTCTAGCGATAGTGGCGGTTTCCGTCTCCGCATAGACCGAGGGCGTAACCGACGATTGACAAAAAGCTAATGAGGGATATTGCCCAGAGTGCGGCGCGAACGATGAGTGCGAGGAGTCCGATCATGCGACCTACCCCCGTGAGTGTCCAGCTGAGCGCTCGGCTCGCGCCGTTGGCGATCGCGCATGTGCGCGAACTCCACGTGCGCGCCTGGCACCACGAATAAGCGGCGGCGATACTGAGAACGATCGCGCATAGTGCGATTATCGGCCGCATGTCAGGGATGAAGAACCAGGATGTGGCCGCTGTGGGGATGAGGATCGGGAGCGCCTTGCCGATGGGCACAGCGCG
>CALIZH010000047.1 GCA_938028585.1 uncultured Actinomyces sp.
GGTTTGGATACCTCGTCTTAGGTAATGCGCACCTGATGCTCGACCAGATCAACCAGGGGAGGACGTGGGCGACCGGTGCCCTTGAGCCACCGCTTGGCCGCGGGATCAACTTCGAGGTGCAGGTCGAGAACTTGGATGCCGCATTGTGGCGTGTCAAGAACGCAGGGTGGCCAATCTTTGTTGAGCCCGAAGAGAAGTGGTATCGGGCAGGCGACATTGAGATCGGTGTCCGTCAGTTCTTGGTTCAGGACCCCGACGGGTACCTTGTGCGTCTTCAGCAGGAGATTGGCGAGCGTCCTGTGGGGGAGAACGCGTCGCGATCTTTGTAGTAGTCAAGGCTGTCGATTAAGACTTATCCCCGCTCGTGATCCTGCCAGATCCTAGGCAGAATGCTGTTGTGTGCTCACTGAGCGTATCGTCATAGATACTCGTTTAATCCGTCTATACCCCCTAATGTTGCATCGGAACAGGCCCACCACTATGGTAGTAATCAACCGATTACAACAAGAGGAAAATGATGAAGATTCTCGTTATTCAGGGCAGTCCAGACGCTGAGAGCTACTCTCATCAACTTGCTTCCGCATACGCCGATGAGGCGCGCGTTGCTGGGCATGACGTGCGTATGATCGATCTGGCGACGGAGGATTTTGATCCTGTTCTGCGCTACGGATATCGCCAGCACATGGAAGATGAAAACGCACCTATGCGATACCAAGAGGACATCGCTTGGGCGGATCATCTCGTGTTCAGTTTCCCGATCTGGTGGTCAGCTGAGCCCGCAATTCTTAAAGGTTTCCTTGATCGCACTCTCACTCCCGGATTTGCGTACCGTTACATCGGTGCTAAGAGCCAGGGACTGCTGGAAGGTAAGACCGCAGCGCTAATCGTCACGTCACGTGCGCCATCGTTCATTTACCGGCTCTTCGGAGGTCCGATTTCGCGGTGGAAGCAGATGATTCTGGGATTCGTTGGGATTCGACTCACTAAAACTCTAATGCTCGGCCGGATCGAGCAGGACGTGGATACTCCCTCATACCGCGCTGCATTCGTCGAAAAGGTTCGTGCTTACGCTCGCGGATAGACTGTATGTAACAGTGGCACTGAGAGGATGAGACATGGTTGCGACGCGTATGCCTGCGAATGAGCGCAAGGCGCTCATGCTAGAAGCTGCAGTGCGCGTGTTCGCTCGGGTTGGCTACACGGCGGCCACAACCGACTCGATCGCGCGTGAGGCAAGTGTCAGTCAGGCATACGTCGTGCGTTTCTTCAGATCTAAGGAGACGCTCTTTGAAGAGGCTGCTACACATGTGGTTGAACAGCTGTGCCAACGCTTCGTCGAAGCCCCGGTGTCGCCGGATGCAAGCGAATTTGAACGCCGACAAGCGCTAGGGGATATGTACGCGGAGATCGTGAGGGACCGCGACACATTCATGATGATCGTACGTCTCTTCATGATGGGATCCGACCCGCGTTTTGGCCAGCTCGCCCGCGAGAGTTTTGCTCGCGTGTACCGTCTTCTTCGGGATGAAGGCGGAATGGATTCAGCCCAGGCCCGGCTCTTTCTTTCTCACGGTTTGCTGATCAACCTGGTGCTTTCTCTTCGTCTATGGGAAGGCGAGAAAGAACTATCGGATGAGATCCTCGAATTCCTTGGGGATGGTCGCGTGGAAAGTATTTATTTACTTCACGAGGGCGACACCTTGCCGGGTGAGGGAACCCCTACCGCGCGTCGACCGTGAGCACGGTCAGAACCGCCAGCTTTTCCTTGTCAGAGGCAGCCAAGTCCACGAGGGCGGCAATACGCCAGTCCATATTGCCTTCCGGATCCGTGATGGTCTGAGTCGCCAACCAGACCGAACCGGCGGGAGCCTCATCGACAGCCCGCGCAAGGGCCTCGAAACGACTGCGCTGAATGGCGTTATCCCTGGCGGAGAAGGACATCAAGGCCAAGATGTCTTCGCCGCTGATCTGTTCTTCCAAGGCACAAAGCGCTTGGGAACGCGCGCCCTGATTGATATCGATCCAGTCATGTTCTGCCCAGTAGCGTTCCAAGGCATGATCCCAATCATCGCCGGTCCACGGCGCAGCCTCAGCAAAGAGCCCATCACTATCTGCGGCCTGCGCGCTTGCTCGCTCAAGCCCATCGACATCATCACGACTCATCAACTCAACAAAATTAAAGAGCGCCCGACGTACGGCATTGCGGAAAGCATGACGATTTGCCGTGAAAGCAATAACTCCGGACTCATCGGCTCCAAATGCGCGCTCAGCTCCAACGGTAGAAGAAACCTCTTCGGCCTCGGTCAATTCCTCCCCGTTCATCATTGCTTCCCACTCATCCAGAAGAGAAGAATCAACGCTGCGGATCAGATCGGCCAACCACGAAATCATGGACTCAAGTTCCT
>CALIZH010000048.1 GCA_938028585.1 uncultured Actinomyces sp.
CAGCGCACGCTGAAGACGAATAATTGCCTGAATACGCGTCGGAGCGTGAACGGTGATTTTTGCAATGAGCGAGTCGAAATCGGTTCCGATCTCTTCACCGGGACGGATGAAGGAATCGACACGGACTCCGGGGCCGCCGGGCCATTGGATTGCGCTCAAACGACCAGTTGCGGGCATTAGTTCTTGAGCGGGATCTTCACTGGTGACTCGCACCTCGATCGCATGACCGCGAGTAGAGGGGATCTCGCTGAGTGGAAGACCTTGAGCAATTCGGATCTGTTCGCGAACCAGATCGATTCCGGTGACCTCTTCGGAAACCGTGTGTTCGACTTGCAAGCGAGGGTTGACTTCTAGGAAATAGGCGTTGCCATCTTCGACCAAGAACTCGCAGGTACCGACACCCACGTACTGGACCGCGTCGAAGAGTGCGCGGGAGTACTTCTCAAGTGCCGCGTGGAGTTCTTCGGAGATAAAAGGAGCAGGTGCTTCTTCAACAACCTTCTGGTTGCGGCGCTGGACCGAGCAATCTCGCGTTGAAACAACTGCGAAAGTTCCGAAAGAATCGCGAGCGCATTGGGTTTCAACGTGACGACCGTGAGAAATGAATTTCTCCATGAAGCACAGCGTCAGCGTCGAAGGATCGCTCAGGTTCGTGTAGAAATCACGAACATCGGAGTCAGAATTCATGCGAGTGATTCCGCGCCCACCGCCGCCGTCGGCACGCTTGATCAGGACCGGGTAGCCAATAGACTGTGCCAGCTCAAGTGCATCCTCGACGCTACTTCCTTCCAAGGAACGACCGGTGATCGTTGGGACCTTGCACGAGTCAGCCAGTTCGCGGGCTCGAATCTTGTCACCCAAGGCCTCGATGGCCTCGGCGGAAGGACCGATCCACACCAAGCCGGCTTCTGCGACGCGCGAGGCGAAATCGGCGTTCTCGGAAAGGAAACCGTATCCGGGGTGGATTGCTCGCGCGCCCGACTTTGCGGCGGCCTCGAGAATCGCTTCCGGGTTCAGATAGGTCTCAGCAGCGCTCTTCCCACCCAGGCTGTAGGCGGAAGTAGCGAGCTCGCAAGCCAGGGTATCCCGATCGGCCTCAGCGTAGACAGCGACGGAATCCAAACCCATTTCGCGAAGGGTGCGAATAACGCGAACCGCGATTTCACCTCGGTTCGCAACCAGAACGGGAGAAAGGGCAATCGTCATGACTGGTGTCCTTCCACTAGTGGGGTGGGGGAAATTTCCCCCGTAGTGATGGTCAGAATTTCGCCTTCCGTGGAGCAACAGATCAGGTGTGCGTGCTCATCGATGCTGATTGGAGTCGCAGTGAAGCGAATGCCTCCGGGAAGGTGCAGTGGACATTGCGTGCCGAAGATGCGCATGTGTGAGCTGTACTCCTTGCGCCAGGATTCGGGTGCGCCGGGTGTTGTAAAGAGCAGCTCGAGGTTCATGCGCAGTTCGCGGATCAATGATTCGCGTTCCTCGCTGCTCAGTGTGGTGTCGAAGCTTGCGGCGAAGTCGCGAACCTCAGCCGGTAGGGGGCCGATGTTTACCCCAATGCCGATGATCACGCGGTGTGTGTCATCTCTTGTGTCGAGGTGTTCGCAAAGAATTCCAGCGGCTTTACGTCCGTTGATGAGCAGATCGTTCGGCCACTTGAGTGAAAGTGCGTCCTCACCGCTTGCTGTCGCATCGAGCCCTGTGGCGCGGATCGTGCGCAGGAGTGCGACACCGGCCAGTGCGGTCAGCCATTCCAATTCGCTTTCCGAGGCCTCAACCATGAGAGAGAAAGTCAGCGCCTCATCGGAAGAGAGCCAGACGCGTCCATCGCGTCCGCGCCCCTTGTTCTGGCGGCTTGCCCACAGCGCTATTCCCGAAGGCGCAGTTGACCCCTCGCCGAGCACAATGCGGGCAAGGTGAGTGTTCGTTGAGTCAACTTCGTCGCAGTGAAGGACGGGTGCTTCTTGATCAATCTGCATTACACCCATCGTTCAATTCGCCGCATGAGCGGACAAATACAGGGGTGCATATTGTGAGGGATGGGCCTGGAACTCAGATAAAGTGCTATGAGTTTTTGGCGTAATTCTGCGACTCTTGAAGTTTCCTTCGAAAACGCTTGAGGGCGATACCGATGTGTATTTTCAGTCGATTTCGCGCGAGCAGGCGTAGAGCAGGACCAGGACGACTTCGAGAATTGATCGGGTTGCCGGGCTGGCCTGTGAGGCTGTGTGGGCAGGTGGGACCGGTGGGTGATCTTCACGAGGCACCGGCGCGGGGTAGCCGGAATTTGCAGCGGTATTGTGCTTACTCCGGTACTCGCGAATAGATTGACGCCAACCTGCAAGGCCTGCAGCGCGCATGACGACACCGATGACGCTTTGGGTAAGGGCGCCAATGGGAACCGTGAGTTCACGTCCGGCGGCCGTCAGGATTGTCTGCAGAACTGAACCGAGTTGATCTGCAAATTGACGGTTGAGGTCCAGCAGTCGCATACCCCACTCGGGGTCGCGGATTGAGCGCATGAGCATCTCAGAGTGGAGGATGTAGAGTCCTTCGTCAATATGGATTGCGTCCAAGGCTTCGTAGAGCAGGTTTTCCATGAGGAGGTGACGATCCCCCTCACCTCCCTGCGATGCGGGGGTTTGGGCGTTCTCCCACAAAAGGACGCGTTCACGCAGGCGTTGGATCAGGTCGGCGTATTCGCCTTCAGCCAAGATTCCCAGCAGTGAGTCTTTAGAGGAAAAATTTGAGTAGAAGGCGCCGCGGGTAAAACCAGCGACTGCGCAGATGTGCTCAAGCGATGTGGCTTCAATGCCTTCGGTGATGATGATGTGTCGAGTTGCTGCAAGGAGACGGTCCTGGGTTTCGGCTCGTTTTCCCATATGTAACCGCCTCTTCCTGCCGACACCGAGTGGAACATGCATGGGCGAAGGCGATGCGTCTTCAGTGACATGTTCGTTTAGAGCTGAGGGTTCTATTGTCTCACGACCATTGTGCCCAGTGTAGGGTGAATGCATGATTGGTGGACTTCTTACGCTACTGGGCAACCTGATTCTGATCGTTGTCATCGGTGTTGCACTGATTTCAGCTGCCTTCATTTTCTTTGTCCGTCGCGCGATGCGTCGCGGGATGGGCCAAGATGCGCCTTCGCGTTATGGATCCCCGCGACCGGGTGTGCGCGTTGTTGACAGCACTGTGGTTGACGAGCCTTCGACCAGTGATTCTGGAAAAACTGCTCCTCGCGTGGCTGATATTCCAGATTCTGCTGAAGTTCAGATCATTGAGGTTACGACCCGCGAAGACTGATCACCACCGCTAGATGCGGTTATGACAGGGTGGGGGCC
>CALIZH010000049.1 GCA_938028585.1 uncultured Actinomyces sp.
CCGAAGCGTCCCGGTGGTTCCTTCATCTTCGCCGGTCCGACCGGTGTTGGTAAGACGGAGCTTGCGAAGGCTCTGGCCGAGTTCCTCTTCGGTGATGAGGATGCGCTGATCCAGCTCGATATGTCCGAGTTCTCTGAGAAGCACACCTCCTCGCGTCTCTTCGGTGCTCCTCCCGGCTACGTCGGTTACGACGAAGGCGGCGAGCTCACCGAAAAGGTCCGTCGTCGTCCCTTCTCTGTCGTCCTCTTCGATGAGGTCGAGAAGGCTCACCCGGATATCTTCAACTCCCTGTTGCAGATTCTGGAAGAAGGCCGCTTGACCGATTCGCAGGGCCGCAAGGTTGACTTCAAGAACACGGTCATCATCATGACGACGAACCTGGGTACGCGCGATATCAATAAGGGCGTGCTCACGGGCTTCCAGTCCAGCGAGAACATCACTCACGATTACTCGCGCATGAAGGCCAAGGTGAACGAAGAGCTCAAGCAGCACTTCCGCCCCGAGTTCCTCAACCGTGTGGACGAGGTCGTTGTCTTCCCGCCGCTCGATAAGGAGCAGATCAAGCAGATCGTGGATCTGATGATCGCCAACCTTGCCAAGCGCATGGAGGCTCAGGATATGAAGCTTCAGATCACCGACGAGGCGCGCGAGCTGCTTGCAGATCGCGGTTTCGATCCGGTTCTGGGTGCTCGTCCGCTGCGTCGCGCGATTCAGCGCGATATCGAAGATGCGCTTTCCGAGCGTATTCTCTTCGGCGATATCCTTCCGGGACAGGTTGTCACTGTCGGCGTGAAGGGAGAAGGCGCAGAACGCGAGTTCACCTTCAACGGTCAGTAAGACCGACAGCGGCGGGGTTCCTTGGGTGATCCCCTTGAGTTCGCCGTGACTTGTTGTACGAGGCCGGGCGGGGGTCTGCGAGAATTGTTGCGCAGGCCCCCGCCCGGTTTGTGTTCGATTCAAACCGAGGTATTCAGTACATACATGAATGTAATTTGTAGGATTTTTTCGGCGAAATATTGCGGAAAAACCGAAAATAGTTAATGTGATCTTTGACTTGAGTTCTTCAAATGAGCGTGCCTCGTGGGACACTAAAAGATGCGAAATAGAAGAATAACTCCCCCTACCCATCAGCAAGAGTGGTGAAAAATATATGAAGCAGCAGCATGGTGCATCCGCATCGCGCGTTAATCGACGCCGTCTTCCGGCTGCGTTGGTTGCTGCTTTTACCGTTACCATCTCGACTCTTGCCATCCTTCACCAGGGTGTCACGACCGCTGAAGTCGATGTCGATGATGGCGGCATTTGGGTGACAAACTCTTCGAAACGACTTGTTGGTCACCTGAACTACGATTCTCGGATTCTTGACGGTGCCCTGCGCACAAAAACAACCGAATTTGATATCGGCCAATCGGGTAATGACGTCAGCTTGACGGATAAAACAAGTCACTCGGTTGCTCCCATTGACGTTGCTCAGGTTTCTGTAGGCGCAGCGACTTCGCTACCCGAAAATGCGAAGGTAGTTCAGGGTGGATCACGACTTGCTGTCATGGATGCTTCCCAAGGCCAGGTTTGGCTCGCTCAAGTGGCCAGCCCTTCCGGTACTGCCTATACAGATGAGGGTGCGCTGGCAAGCGATATGGAGCAGGGCGCTGTTGCTGTTTCTCAGAAGGGCACTCTTTTTGCGATTTCAGCCCAGGGTGGCCGCCGTATTACCGTCACCCGCGAAGGCCAATTGGACCGCTTGAAATCGCAGGATATTGAAGGTCTTTCCGGGAACGCTGAACTGGTGATGACCGCAGTGGGCGAGCAGCCTGTTGCTTTGGATCAGCGAAATCGTGTTCTGGTTCTTCCCGATGGAAAGCTTCGCAACCTTGCCGATGATGGCATCAGCGGAAATATCACTCTGCAAGAATCTGGTCCCGAATCGTCTTCCGTGCTTCTCGCAACAGACCGCGAGTTGATCTCCATCCCTCTCAAGGGTGGAGCAGCCACGAAGGTTCCGGCTTCAAATGATGGTGCATCGGGTACGCCTTCGCGCCCCGTCTTCCATAAGGGGTGTGCCTACGCCGCTTGGTCAAAATCCGGCGCATACCTGCGAAACTGTACTGATCCCAGCCTCAACAAACAGATGACAGTTGACTCATTGAAGTCAGCTCAATCAATTGTTTTCAGAACAAACCGCACTCGAATTGTTCTCAATGACACCACTTCGGGATCGGTATGGATGCCCGAACACGACATGGTCTTGATGAACGATTGGGATCAGATCGAGTCTCAGCTTGAAAAGAAGGAAAAGCAAGAGGACTCTCCTCAGGTCACGGATCAGATCGCAGACCCAGAGCGAAAAGAGCAGAACACTCCTCCCGATGCGGTTAATGACGACTTCGGCATTCGCCCCGGTCGAACCACTACGCTTCCGGTCCTCAACAATGATTCTGATGCGGATGGAGATGTCCTGACCGCTCGTCCAGTCACCGACCCTCAGTTTGGGAAGGTCACGCGTACTCGCGGTGGGCGAGCTCTTCAAATTACGGATGTTCCCGATAAACAGACCGGTAGTACCTCCTTCACCTATGAGGCTTCCGACGGCAAGGCGGTTGCAACCGCTCGCGTGAATGTGACCGTTCACCCGTGGGAGATGAATTCGGGGCCAAAGCAGCTTCGTGATCCCGGTGTCACCCTGGGCAACCGTGCTCAAATTGAGTACAACGTGTTGACCGACTGGCAAGACCCAGATGGTGACCCCATCTTCTTGGCGAAGGCTCACGCGCCAGAGGGCATTGAACTTCAGTTCCGCGAAGAAGGAACACTTCAAATTCGAGATCTCGGTGCCAGCGTGGGTGCACACACGATCACCCTTGAGGTCTCAGATGGCCGTCAGAGCACTACGGGTACCCTCACCGTTAATGTTCAGAACCCCGGGAACTTGCCTCCTGTAGCAAACGCAGACTTCTACGTCGCACGTGCCGGTGAAGTGGCGACAATTTCTCCTCTTGCAAATGACACTGACCCCAACGGTGACAACCTGTCTCTAGTTGCTCTTTCAGTTGCGCCCGCGGGAAGCCAAATTACACCCGATCTTGAACTGGGAACGGTAAATTTCGTTGCCCAAGCTCCGGGTTCCTACCAATTCACCTATACCGTTTCCGACGGTCCTTCAACCGCTCTGGGTGTTATTCGCGTTGATGTTGTCGAGGCCGATCAGCAGGCAGTTCCCGTCGCTGAGGATGACCTCGCCGTCCTGCCCGCAGGCGGCTCTGCACTGGTTGCGCCCCTGAATAACGACTCAGATCCCGCTGGCGGCGTGCTGGTCGTCCAAAGAATTGAAGTTCCTGCAAATCTCGGCTTGGAAGTGACTCTGGTCGACCGCCATCTGTTGCGCATTACTGCCCCCGGCGGCCTCGAGAGCTCAGTGTCCTTCGACTATGTCGTCTCCAATGGTACGAATACCGCTAAGGCACGAATAACCGTCGTTCCAACTAGCGCACAGGACACGAAGCAACCTCCCGAGTTGCAGCCAGACCGCACGCGCGTACGTGTTGGCGATATCGCCTCGGTTCCAGTGCTTGCCAACGATCGTTCTCCTTCTGGTTTGACCCTGAAGGTTGACCAGAACCTCCAATTCACCCCGAACGAGGCCGTGGGCACCCCCTTCGTGACGGGCAAC
>CALIZH010000050.1 GCA_938028585.1 uncultured Actinomyces sp.
ATGGCGTGACTCCGCGTCGTTGGCTCAAGCAGTGCAACCCCCGTTTGGCAACGCTTCTGGATGAAGTGACCGGCTCGGATCGCTGGGTCACCGACCTCGATGCGCTTTCTGAGTACACGGGTGCTGGTAACTCGGAGCTCTATGCTCGTCTGGCTCAGATTAAGCATGCGAATAAGGTTGACTTTGCCGCATGGATCAAGGACCGCGAGGGCGTCGAGATCGACCCAGATGCAATTTACGACGTCCAGATCAAGCGTCTGCACGAGTACAAGCGTCAGCTGCTCAATGCGTTCTACGTTTTGGATCTGTACTTCCGCATCAAGGACAACCCGGCTTTGGATGTTCCCAAGCGAGTCTTCATCTTCGGTGCGAAGGCCGCCCCCGGCTACATCCGCGCAAAGGCTATCATCAAGCTGATTAACACCATTGCCGACCTGGTCAACAATGATCCGGATATCAATGGCCGCATCAAGGTTGTTTTCGTTCACAACTACAATGTCTCGCCCGCCGAGCACATCATTCCTGCTGCGGATATTTCCGAGCAGATCTCGATGGCTGGTAAGGAAGCTTCCGGTACCTCGAACATGAAGTTCATGATGAACGGTGCGCTGACCTTGGGAACCTTGGATGGTGCGAACGTTGAGATTCTCGAGGCCGTGGGGGAGGAGAATGCCTATATCTTCGGTGCAACCGATGATGAGCTTCCCGAACTGCGTCGCCACTACGATCCTCGTTGGCACTACGAGAACGTGCCTGGCTTGAAGCGCGTGATCGATGCTTTGACCGATGGCACCTTGGATGACTCCAACTCCGGTTGGTTCCATGATCTGCGTTGGTCGCTTCTGGAATCGGGATATGAGCCTGCTGACGTCTACTACGTCTTGGGTGACTTCGCTTCCTACCGTGAGACGAAGGATCGCATGGCACAGGATTACCGCGATCAGGAAGCCTGGTCGCGCAAGGCATGGATCAATATCACGCGTTCCGGTCGTTTCTCCTCTGACCGAACCATCAGTGACTACGCTCGCGAGGTCTGGCACATCAACGCCGAACCGATTGCGTGAATGCGTAAAAAGCGGCCTGTTTAAGGCTGGCTGTATGGCTTAATGCCGTAACGCCCCGTTGGGATTTCCCAACGGGGCGTTTGCTGTTGTTCGTTTTCTGAGCAAACTGTATTACTGTGTTGACACAGTTTCGATAGTGTGGCACTGTATTAGTGTATTAATACAGATAGACAGGAGGGATACATCGATGCGCATCGATGACACCCGTCCAATCTGGATCCAATTAGCTGATTCGTTCCGCGGTCGTATTACCGACGGTACGTGGAAACCTGGCGAAAAGATCCCCTCCGTGCGTGATCTCGCGATCGAGGCAGGCACCAATCCCAATACCGTTCAGCGAGCCCTGAGTGCACTTGACGAAGAAGGGCTGACGGTCCCGAAACGGACCGCAGGGCGCTTTGTCGCAACTGATGAGAACGCTCTGCATGCTCTACGGAAGAACGACGCGCATCTTGCGGCAGATGCCTACATTCGTGCATGTCGTTCACTGGGAATCGATCTGGAAGGTGCTCAGGCTTTGATCGATCAACGTTGGGATGCCACGGAGAAGTAGCCAAGGAGGCAAACTCATGACCACACAAACTGAGCGCGGAACGTGTACGGGGCAAGGCCTCGTCCACGTTGAGCACCTCACGAAGCATTACCGGAAAACGCCGGCTCTACGGGACTATTCGCTGTCACTGGATGCCGGGCACATCGTCGGTCTGATGGGTCCCAACGGATGTGGGAAAACGACGCTGCTGAAAATCCTTGCAGGCGTATTGAATGATTACCAAGGGCAGGTGAGTATCGATGGGCACAAACCTGGAATCGATACAAAAGCCATCGTGTCCTACTTGCCTTCGGCAGCATTCCTTAACGGCGAATGGACCGTGGAGCGTGCGATTAACATCTACTCGCGTTTCTTTGCTGATTTTGAACCGGAAAGAGCGCGAACCATGGTTGATTTCTTTGAGCTCCCCGAGGGGCGGCCGCTCAGTGAGATGAGTAAGGGAATGGGGGAGAAGCTTCAAATCAGCCTGATCATGGCGCGCAAAGCGAAGGTTTTCTTGTTGGATGAGCCGATCAGTGGGGTAGATCCGGCAACTCGCGACATTATCCTCGAGGGTATTTTGCGTGAGTTTGATCCCGAGTCGCTCCTCATCATGTCAACCCACCTGATTTCGGATATCGAACATTTCGTTGACTATGCGCTCTTCATGAAAGAGGGGCAGGTTCTTCTGCACGGTGATGCGGATGATCTGCGTGCGACGCGTGGGGACTCTTTAGATGCGATTTTCAGGAAGGAATACCGCTGATGTTCGGGAAAATGCTGTCTTATGAAATCGGTAGTCGCCTGCGCACTGATCTTCGTCAAATGGGGACCGCTATTGCGATCCTTGCCGTGACGGTCGGTGTTGTCGCAAGTGGAGTCCCGGGACTGAGCGGGACAATGACTATGTTTGGTTACCTGATGTGCGTAGCGATTCCTGTGGGTGCAGCGATCAGTGGAATGAGTGACTACTGGAAGACTCTGTACGGACAACGGGGGTACTTCACCATGACTCTGCCCGTGTCAGGCGCTGTGATCTACTGGGCAAAGGTCAGCCGAATGATCATCGAATTCCTCATCGCGCTTGCCTTAGCCATCGGCGGAGGCATTGCAGTTGCGTGGGCGGCGGCATGGAGTCAGGGCATCACCCTCGCCGACTACACTGCCGGCCCGCGTTCGCTATTTGCGACTTTTTCGACTCCGGTGCTTGTGGTTCTGTTTATTGCTTGGATCGTTTCGTGTATTGCGCTGATTCTTCAGGTCTGTGCGGTCATGAGTCTTGCGGCCGAAGGACGCTTCAACCACATGGGCTTTGGCGCGGTGGCTATCGGATTGGTCCTGCTTTACATTGTTGACCAGGTTTTGAGTGGAATTGGAACCTTCTTCATGCCCTTCTCGATGACTCCTGACGGTCAATTCAGTACCGAGGTTATGTGGACGTCATATCGCGCGACTTTAGGAACCGATGGATATCCGAATGTTTGGGGAATGGGCGCGTGTATTTTGGTCCCTCTCTTTGCGCTATTCCTAGCAGTCTGCGCATCGCGCTCGATTGAAAAGCGAACCTCATTGCGTTAAAAGAGCTGGCCAATAAGCGGTATATGGCCCGGGACGCATTAACCTGCGCCCCGGGCACAGCTGTATTCTTTGAGAGTTATCTGCTTGTGTGACAGGGAAAACTCATGCTCTTCGCGACTTTTATTTCATCTTTCGTTCAGTTGGGAATTGCTCTGCTGATTCCGGCGATTTGGTGGGCAGTGACAACTAAACGTCGTCTGGAATTTGCTACCTGGATTGGTCTTTATGTTCCGACCTGGAAAGTTGGTCCTGTCCAGCGCGTTTCGCAGAAACAACTGGGCATTGCCTTGGTCTGCTGGGTCGCTGTCTCGCTGGCGTCACTTCGGATTGCAAGCTCGGTATGGGGTGCTCTGGCGACCTCGCGATTTATGGGTGCTGGACTTCTTGCAGTCGTCCCGATCCTTCTCTACGCCTTTATTCAGACCGGCTTGGCTGAAGAACTTTTCTTCCGTGGTTTCTTAGCTAAGCGTTTATGTGCGTCCTTTGGTTTTTCTCGTGGAAACACCATTCAAGCCGTTATTTTTGCTCTTCTTCACTTACTCTTGTTCATCAACTATCTCCCGGTATTGAGCCTTGTTGCCATCACTGTTCTTACCGGAATCAATGGCTGGATTATGGGATGGCTAAACGAACAAGCAGCGGGTGGTTCGGTTATCCCCAGCTGGATGCTGCACTCTTTGGCAAATCTCCTAGTCGGTCTGGGAATGGCCTTTAACGTGATGTGAAACCTGCTTGTAGGGAGTGGAAATAAGTGTGCCTTCTAGCTCACGCCTCCCGTTGGGGCTCGGCAAATAAAAACGTATAAACTATGTTTTATTAGAAGCTGATGCTCAGGCGCTTCATTCAGTCGCCGAGCCCCACGAAAGGGATCTCATGATCGAACCTAATTCCGACCTGCCCGAATTCGAACTTCGTGATGTTTCCGCCGAGAAGGCTCAGGAGCCCGCTCAGTCCGGTGGATGCGGTTGCGGTTGCGATCACGGTGCTCAGCTTCCGCGCTTGGATGCACGTCCCTTCCCGCCTCGCCTGCGTCACCCCGCAATCTTGGGTGCCGTTTCTTCTTTGAACGTCGGCGAGGCCATGGAGCTGGTTGCGCCTCACGTGCCCACGCCGCTTCTCAACCAGATCGATATGACGCTGGAAGGCGAGTTTGCCTACGAACTGGTTGCCGTCAGCGATGAAGGCGCGATCGTTAAAATCTCCCGCGTTGGCTGATCAGGAGATATAGACTGCTCACCTTGAGAGCTTGCGTTCATTCATTAGTACGGGATCGCGCAGGTTCATAGGGGAGTTGAAGCGTCCGGTAGTGGAAACACTGCCGGACGTTTGTGTATGTCGTGTATTTGCTGGAATGTCAGTTCATCAGGTCGGAAGTTCGTGTTTGAAGCAGATTTATAACGGAAATGGCAGTAACTTTTGCTTCTAAATTTGCGTCGCATTCAGCGAACCATGTGAGAAGAG
>CALIZH010000051.1 GCA_938028585.1 uncultured Actinomyces sp.
TGATTGCGGAAACAAGAAGAATCTTTGCTCCGCGTTGTCTCAGGAAGTTAAGCTGCTCGTTATCTGAATCTGTACGATGCTCCTCTCCCTTCTGCTGAAGTTTTGAAGTGTAAAGATGAGTAGCTTCATATAAGAAATATGTGAAAATAATATGCTCTGCAGATAGCTGTTCGTGGAATATTGCATTGTATAGTCGGTCGTTTTCCCAAAGGTTCTTTTTATGGTTGTACGCCTCAACGGGGTCGGTGTGAAACGCGTAGAGTGCCTGCGCGACTTTAAGTGGATCTAAAATGATCCTGCTTCGGGATGGGCGTTGAGCGGTGCGTCGACCTCCTGTGTAGAAAAGTGTGTCCTCATACTTTTTGAAGTCGCTACGTAGACGTCTTTGAACTGGATCATTGCTGCGAAGATCGGATGGGAGAATCTCTGTTTGTCGATTATTGTTTGTTACGATGTTTGTGATGATGGTGCTGTCTGTGCAAACGATGAATCGAATCGGAATCCATGCGTCCCCCACCTGCCCATCTTTGATTGAGCCAACGGTGCCAGTGGTTTGCGCCCCGTTGATAATTGTTATGCCTTTGATGTGAAGTTTGTTGACATCTGTATTATCTGGCGTAGCGTAATCGTAAACAAGGGCAGTGATGCCGTTATTATATGCCCAAAATGATGTCGGGTCGCTCTTTAGTGAATCTCGAATACCTAGGTTAATTTTATTTTTCTTCTTTCCGTACCCTAGGTAGTCACGTGGATTTCCGGAAAATAGTAAGTCTGGAGTTGTGGTGTTGTATAGCTTGTGCAGCCATCTCGCTGACACTGCTGTTACGTATGCCTTCCAATTCTTTGTTTGAATTTCGAAGCCATGTCCGTTTGTGTCTACGTCGAACTCTTCGTTGAGTGAAATTGGATTGCTCGATAAGTTGAACCAGGATTCGATGCGATTGTTTCCAACTTCGATAGCTTCGACTTGAACGTCTGCTTGGGGAAAGTTTGATTCGAGCGCTTGCGTTGCAGTACGAGTAACGATTGATAGTTCTTCTTTTATGCTCGTGTTAGCCGTTTCATCATGATTGTGAACATACCAAAAGTATAATATGCGAATTTTGTCTTCGTTAATTGCTTCGTGTAACTGTGCGACTTGTTCACGGATTGTATCAGGTAGGTCTTTCGGATTGTTGTTAAGAACCCAGCCGGCAGCGGTGTTTAAATCGCTTGCTTTGTTTGCTGGTGCTGCCTGTTTGTCTGTGATTGATTGTCGGTAGTATGCCTGTGCAATTACGGCAATGCCATTATCTGCATCCGTGTAAATGAGGTCGCACTTTTTGTCGTCGGATCCGTCTGTGAGGGACTCGCTAGCTTCCGCGTTGATGTCATCAATATTGAATCGTAGTTGTAAGGCGTAAAGTAAGTGGGCATTGTTCCCATACTGTTCGCGGAGGCGCGTGTACGACTCGAAGTCATTTTGATAGTTGTATTTGACTGTGCTTGTCGGTTGTTTTTTGACGGGTGAGGCCTCAAGCTTGTTCATGTTGCTCCTTCATGTGGTAGTGTAACTTCTTTGTTGACCTGCGCGGTGTTGACAGTATTCAAAGTGTAGTGCCAATTTAGCATACGCGCGTAAACGTTGTGGCCTAACTGTCAAATATGATTACTTTCGTCGAAATACAAGATATTTTGTGGTGGTGGCAGTGCTGGAGGCGGGTTTGTCCCAGGTGTGTGTCGCTCATTTGATTGGACGTAGCCCTTCGGTGGTGTACGCGTCAGATCGCGTGCCATACGGGCCCTGACAGGGTGTATCGGGTCGAGGAAGCTGGCAAAGCCGCCCACGCAGCCAGGCGCCGCCCTAAGAAGCGCCTATT
>CALIZH010000052.1 GCA_938028585.1 uncultured Actinomyces sp.
GTCCCACCTGGTTATCAACAACACCGACACCTGGGAAGAAAAACAAGGCCACTAACCCGGCCAATGAGAGAGGAAAAAACATGAGCGAAGAAAAGGAATTCGTACGGAAGCCACGCCCCTGGATCATCGCGATAATCGCCGTTGTCACGGTCATCGCAGCATCTCTGCTCGCCTTCCGCGCTTTCAATACCAGAGCAAACGCCGAGGCTGAAGCTCATCCACAATCAGCACAATCTGAGGCCCATCAATCTATCGGCAGTCAGTCTGACGACGCACAGTCAGGAGAAACCCCATTCCCTACGCCTACACCAGCTGAGATCACCAAGCCCACTCCACCGAACGGCCTACACGAGGGAGGCCTAGTGGGTGCTCAAGTAACAGCGGTGTGGTTCGTCGACTTGTGGGAATACGCATTTAACACAGGCGACACAGGTGATTTTATGGCCCTGTGCCAAGACGGAGACTTTTGCGACGATTTTTCTGAGGACATGCGAAGCTACCACGAAAACAGAATCGTTACAGTACCCTTAGAGATCAACATCCAACCAGATGGGAATAGCGCCTTCGGTTGCTACCTACGAACAAGCGGTATCTCAGGATTGTGTGTGCACCTCTCACTGTCTCAAAAGAGTGCTAGATTCAGTAGTATAGGACCAACCAACGATACCCGTGAATATACAACTTTGCACACAGTTGAGGCAAGCGAAACGCAAGAGGAGTACTACTCTTCAATCATCATTTTCTTAACAGAAGAAGACGATGGCTCATTTGTAGTGCGCAATATCGATTGGATCGATCCCGAACACACCTGATACCAATACTCAACTATATGAGCCGAGTCGATGCACGTAGAGAGGCAGATCAGATTTCCAGCGCATAGTGAGAGCAGAAGTACCCATCCACTAGAAAGGATACGAGAACTAGCCCGTTAACACCAGAATGTTTCACGTGAAACAATGACCGCACCAAGATCGTCATCGACGACGACACGGTCATCAATCTGAGGAACACTCCCCCACATCATCCCCACAGTTGTCCCGGTGGACACAGGCCATCGGGACAACACCACACCACGACGGTCAAGCCTTCGCAGCAAGCTCGTAACGCACCCAGCGGCACTGTCCCGTGGACGTCACCAGGCCTCGTGACATGAGATCGCGCAGATCCGAGCGTGCCTCCTCAGCGGTCACACCAAAATGCT
>CALIZH010000053.1 GCA_938028585.1 uncultured Actinomyces sp.
CATGTCGAGGTCTTTCGGATGGACGGTGTAGGAATCTCCATCATCGAAAGACCTCGACCCCTACACAACCACGACACGCCCAACCCCACCCAACACCCCTACACCCTCAATTATGAAGAACCAGTTTCCATTCCAGTCCAAGAGGCACATAATCGTGCGCTTGCACCAAGTGCAAGTACTACTTGAGGAGGATAGATAATCTAGGTTAGGCGGCACACCGCACCATTATTTGACAGCCCCGACGTTGTGAATACACGACTCCCGGGGTCGATGGAGTTTCGCGTGTCATCGTGTTCCTCAAGCTAGATCCGCTCCGCTTCCGTTATGGCAGTATTAATTCCATAGACGTTAAGTTCAAGGAGCTGATCCAAGACATCGAGCAGTTCCGCCCGATGGCTATGATCCTGGCATTGCGCTAATCCACGTACCACCAATCCATTGACGTAGTAAGCATCTCCGGCCGCCCCAGTACGGATATCAGCTGCGTCACTCCCAAATACATCTAGGAATCGACGACAAGCCTTCAAGACCAAGTGATCAACCTTATCCGGCGCATAATCAAGCGTAAGCAGCAACTGAGTTGAAGCGTATGTGTATGAGGGTGAGTCAATCAGTGCTGTCAGCAGTTGATCAAACGGTCGCAGCGGATGATGACGAAGACGCGCTGCAACCATGGATACCTCTTTACGTACCTCATCCGTATCATCATTCATCAAGCGAATCAGTGTTTCCGTGGCTAACCCGTTGTTTGACGTACGAGCAACAAGCCCAACGGTCGTGTGCGCAACCCCCCTTCGGACTTGGAGATCTCCAGACATTGCTTGTTGCATGAGGTCTGAGCGGTCCCACTCCAGTGCAGCAAACGCCGCGATGGCTCCTCCAGCCTCACGAGCCTCAGTACTATCCGAACCCAACATACGTTGAATGATCGGATCGATTACCTCCGGGTTGACATTGCCGATGCGGATTATCAGCCGCTGGACAACTTCGGCTGCAAGGAGACGATCATCAGCCTGGATCAGAACTGCAAACGCTGCCAACACCTCAGGGCGGGCATACCGAAGCGAAGCGGATAGGGTGTGAGCCACGCAAGCGCGCACGCTGAGCACAGGATCGCTTGCCATCGAGCCGAGATATGGCGCTATCAGAGCAGTGCGATGGCCGTCGCTGTCGAAAATTAATAGGTCACCAAGTGCTTCTGCCAAACTTCCACGTGCCGTGTTAATGCCGTTCACATGCATGTCCGCAGCACTCCGCCCATCCGTATCACCGTGAATGATCACCGGGGAGTCATCTGTCGGATCCAGTGCATGCAAAGCGCGATCAAGGATCAGCTCGACCAAGTCAAGTGGCACCTCTCGGTAATATTTCTGTAGCGCCATTCCGAGGAACCGATCATTGTCCGGCTGTCCTAGCGATCCGATGTGGCGGACGGCTTCGAAGACCAGCGCTCCAATACGATCACTCACCTCTGCTTCACCAAAGCCCACGAGCAGTGCATTGGTGTACGCCACATTAACCTCCGAGCTCAGCCGTAAAGTCAGCCGCGCAAAACGCGCCGGGTCAGCAGCAGTTTGGCCCCTCAGCAGCCCCGACAGTTCACGGGCACCCCCCGTGAAAGTCTGCCAATTTGCCTTGTTAGAGACATACTTTGCCATTGCGTTCAACCACTGGTCATCGGTCATCTTCTTGGCGGCAGTAAGACCTATCGGAGAACCGATAACTCCACCAGTGACACCAAGCGGCTTCGCGGGTTCACGTTCTTTGAATTTTCGTCGATACTCTGAAAGGCGTCGTCGCCCTGCTGGAGTTAGTCGCGACTCGTCAAGAGCGGATAGTAATGTAAAAGCCGAACGTCCCCAGAGCCGATGACTTTCATGGCTGTTGCGCAAGTCTCGAAACAACAATTCAAGCTGCTGGTGGATGGCATCGGCAACATGGGGTGATATTGCCCTAACAAGCTCCCGCGTGGCCCAATAACCGTCAGAAATATAGCCACAGTATAGACGGCGCCCTCCTTCGAGCAAGAGGCTTGCTGCCCAGTCTGCGAAATGTTTGCCTCCCGCCGACAAGCACCGATAGAGCAGGAACTGAGATGCGTCATAAGGGTCAGCAGACAAGTCACCAAGAATGCTCTGGATTGCGTCAGGCACCGTCTTCGCCAGCGTCTCGAGCGAGCAGACAGAAGCCTCGAGCAATATATCGCCAAGTTCGCTACCTGCAGAATCATCCCCCGCAAATCGCATGCTGAAGTGGCGATCGCCTATCGGACGATCTGCTCGTTCCTCCATCGCAGTAGAGGCCATGACATGGCGGAGGTATGGCACAACGGTCTGCACGAATGCCAGGGGCTCTGCACTGGCGGCTTCCTTTACGAGTTCAGCAGCGAAGTCTTCCCGAACACAGAGCAAAGCTACCTTACCTTGTTCATTTCGTGTCAGGGAATCCACATGATCGATTAAATGTGCCTGCAGCAACTCAATCGCCCAAAGCGGCTCATGTTTAGCCAGGTCGCGCATCACAAACCAGAGTTCATGCTCCACGGTGTCGTAAGCACCGTGCCGAACTGCTTCAAGCACCAGAGTGAACAGCTCTCGGCCACGACAGACATCAGCACAACGAATAATCCTTCGCAACCAGTCGTGATAGCCGGGTGCTGTTTTACGACTCACCAGCAGCTCAGCAATTAGTCCTGGGTACTCGTTGACAGCGCTCGCCATCATATTTAACGCATAATTCCGCATATCCTCATTTGCCCCGTCGAGCCAAGCGGAAATCTGAGTGTCTTCGTGGAAACGCGCAAACCACTGCGGTCGACAAAGGTACTGCCAGAGAAGACCTTCAAAGCGCGGATGAGTTGCCGCAATCCGCAACATTAGTTCAGCATCGGCAGACGTTGGCGCAACAAGATTCGCCAGAACTACGAGGACAGTCTCCTTGATATGAAATCGGATATTGTCAGCTATCAGTACTGCTTCGACCTCAGTGCGAAAACGGTCGCACTCCCGCTCGTAGAGATGCTGCAGAATCTGGCGCACCTGGGCACGACGGAACAGCGCCTGCTCATCGAGGAGCAGGAAGTCAACAAGCGATTCTTTTCGAGAAACCCACATCCGCGCGAAGGCGTAGTCAAAAAAATCCTCGTGAAAGAACGCGATTCGACCACTATCGCTCGCAAGCACATGTTCTGAAATGAGAACGTTAGCGTCCTCGATAAGATCCCCATCATCCAACATCTCAACTGGAACAGACAGTACTTGCCCGTCGCTCGCGCTGTTAGCAATCCGACTGATCACATCGTTGAATCTCACGTCTCGTCGTCGTGCACGTGCTGCTTGTCGCTTACGCTGCCAGAATGCTTCGAAAAGGGATCCCCTTGAATTGAATGCCAAAGCGTCAGCATCTGAGTCAGAGGCGATTGTCCCCAGGAGCACGAGGTGTAGCGGCAACTGCAGAAGGACATACTGTGATGGACTCAGAAGCATCGGGTCAAGACCCATTTTTTTCACAGCCGATTCGACTTCATCCACCGTCAGTAGGCCGATCTCCACCGTGGTGACTTCGGCACGCGAAGCCAAAGCACGAATCCGATGATCATTGTTCACGTCAAACTGCCGACAAGCGAGAACAACGCGCATGCTGTCAAAAAACAACGCCTCACCGATGAGATCCATGATGACGTCGAAACACTCTGGAACACGTCCAGAAGCGAGACTCACCGCGTCAAGCTGGTCTATGACAAGGTATGCGTCACGACCATCCGCCGCCATCGCCAGAGCGACCGCGGGAGAAGTTTCGATCCCAAGTTGCGCCCCCAAGTCGGCAGTCGATGCAAAATGGTCAAATCTGTCTAATCGGAGCGCCAGCACCTCGGCCCCGGTAGCTTCAAGCGAGGCAACAGCCTGTTCCAGCACAGAGCTCTTCCCACCTCCAGCGGTGCCTGTCATGAGTCCGATCTGGCCTGGACCGAGCGCTCGTACAAGTTGATCGGCCTCCGTACGTTTGATCGGCGGTTGGAAAAGTTCGCGCTGAATTGACTCACGCCAGCTTCTGGTGACTACCCGCACCTGTTCGCGTGCGCGCTGATAAACACCCGGCGCCAACGGCTTGATGTCCCGTTCGGCAAGCAGATCCAACAGTTTTGTTCGTGTCAGCCGCTTCCCAAGATTGTCAAGCAGAATATCGCCAACAGCAAGAGATACTAGGTGGCCGTTAGTGGCGCTAAAGTTGTACTCGGCTAGCATGCGGTTTACGAGGATGACATCGTATTCGTCATGAACCGAAAACCACATTCCACGAAGCGTCTCCCAGGCTGCCTGCGGGCTACCTAGAACCGCCAAAGCCACCAGCTGATCAAAGACCGACCGCAGATCTCCGGTAAGCCAATGGCTGGTAAAGTCCACTAGATCTTCCGACTTGCGAGCACGTTCGGATAATTCTTGTAGCGGTCGGCACGGCGTGAGAGAGACAAAGTGATAATGCCGTCCCACCGCTACGTGCCGCACGGCCGCCTCAAAAATCTTCCTGTCGGCAAGCTCCCTAACGGTCCAACCATTACTGTTGCCATTCTGGCGTTTGACTTGGTGCACTTCAACGAAGGTTCCTGTATCGTATGTGAACTCTGAGCCTCGCCCTACCTCAACATCGTTGTCTTCGACGATCAAAGCACATCGATCATTACGCACACAGTAGAGGGCATGACGGACAGCCCAGGCAAGCTCGTACTTGTTTCCGAGCTTGTCTGCCTCCCCACCTGATCTAGGTACCATATGATTCTTACGATCACTTTCAACGTGAAACGCCGAGCTGCGCTGTTGGTTCCAGCATAGTGGAGCTTTTCTCAAGAAGAGCAGAAACACTCCTCGTCTTCTCTACTCGCAGCGCGCAGCTCACGCACAGTACACACTGTCTATTGCACAGTTACGAGCAAGTTCATATTCGCTTGCACAGGTTGTTACTCGCTCTTCAGGATCTCTCAGACCTGCACACAACGCCTACGCGCTCCGTAAGAATCAGGGATGCGGGTAAATCACCACGCGAATACACACCACCAGGCATGATCTACTCCTCGAGGACAGAGAAGCAGGAAGCAAGACCGCAAGCCGGTGTGAAACGGTAACGCTGCACACACACTGTACGAAGACAGTGACTAGTACCAGCAGGACTCTCGAACAATACCCCGCATCATGGATCGCCCTACACGTGAGTTCACCCCAGTACGCATACGGGTACAGAAACCCCGGGCTTCCAGCGGAAGCCCGGGGAGGGATGTGTGGAGATGGGGGGAATCGAACCCCCGTCCAATAGCCGGCCCCGAATTCTTCTCCGAGCGCAGTCTACGGTTTTATTTCTCGGCCCCCGGCATTGCGTAGACTCACCGCCGGATGGGCTCAGTTGATTGAGTGTCGGAGGCGCCCCACCAACATGGGCGACTCCCAGTGGCTCCCTAGACGACG
>CALIZH010000054.1 GCA_938028585.1 uncultured Actinomyces sp.
ATCGGGATCGATGCCCTTCATGGGCTGGGAAATGACTGCGTACTTGGTGGACATTGTGGTCTCCTTTTTTGGGGGGTATGCGTTGTTTTTACACATGTCACGGGTGTGTGATGCGTAGTGGGCCAGGCAGGACTCGAACCTGCGGTGTGTCGTTAACTGTGACCGATTTACAGTCGGCTCCCTTCGCCGCTCGGGGCACTGACCCTTTTATCCCCCTTTTTTGGGAGGGGGATATAGACTATGGCCACCATACGGGGGTGATAATAAACGTATGGTGGCCTTTGGCTGGAAGCAATAATCAGCCGCGAGTAGTCACCCGCAATACAAGTGTGCTTGTTCTTGTATCGTCGGAATGGCGGGATTCGAACCCGCGACCCCCTGCTCCCAAAGCAGGTGCGCTACCAAGCTGCGCCACATTCCGTGCTGTTGTATGTTGTGTTGCAGGTTTGCTCTCCAGGCTCCAGATCACCTCTGTTAGTAGATAGGCCCGAAGAGCAAACCAGATGCGGTAAGTCATTAGAAAGGTGATTTCCAACGGTTCCGCTACCGTCCTCAAGATTATCTCCTTGGACGGGGTTATGTGGGGGATGCTGTTCTGCTATCTATCATCGTAGTAGAACTTGACCAACAGAAACTCACACACAAACGCCCAATGGCGCAATTGTTGGTCCTCGGAGTGCTACCCCGTACGTGATCCCCGATCACGGTGTCCGGCGCATCCGCTTGATCAGAGCGGCGAGAAACTATGTCTCAATCATCCAGCATTGCCCGGACACATGGTGGTCCCCTCGGTGGGATTCGAACCCACACGCTCTTCTGAGCACTTGATTTTGAATCAAGCGTGTCTGCCAGTTTCACCACAAGGGGTTAGTGGTTGGAAAGTTAAGTACAGTACCAGTGTACATTACCTCCCCCGGTACATCTGTGATGTACAAGGGGTACACACAAATATACACAGGGGAGGCAACATGAATTGGCTGACTGACTGTCTGGGCTGTCAGTTATCGGTGAGCAGGGTAAATGGGGATGTACGTGGCAATAGCCCGACGACCCATGTTGATCTGCTCGACCAGATCCTCAGCGAGAGACTCATCAGTCCAGTGGCCACCGTCAGGGCTGATCCAGTGACGCTGACACTTCATGTACTGACGGTCCTCATGAGTCACCTGTTCAGTTGGGCCGACAGTGATGATCAGCGTTCCTACTGGGAGAGAACTCAGATCGGTTTCACCGTTTCTATCGAGAAACGCAACAGTAGTAGACATGTGTCGTGCCCCTCCCATCTTGTCAGTTCTCGGAGTTCTCAGTGCTCTCGGCAGTGGGCGCAGCGTGCGCAGCCTCGTAGGCAGCGATGGTGTCCTGACCCAGCTGGCCTCGCTTGGAGACGGTCACACCGTTCTCTAGCGCCCAGGTGCGGATCTCGGCGTTCTTTTGCCGCTTGGCGCGAGCAGCTTCGCTGGAGCTGCGCGGCTTGCGCTTGTTGGCCGGTCCACGGCGAGCACGGCGAGCGTGTTCGATGTAAGGCGCGAGAGCCTTGTTGAACTCGTCTGCATGCTGCTCAGAAAGATCGATGATGTAGTTCTTACCGCCCACGTTGAACTCAATGGTGGTGGTAGCAGGCGAACCGTCGATGTCATCGACGAGCTGAACGTCCGTAATTTCCTTGCGCATTGTTTTCTCCTGTTTCTCTTTCTGTTGTTCTTGAAAAGAGAGAGGCTCCAGAGAGTATTGCATATCCAGAGCCTCTCTCCTTGTTCCTATGTCACAGCTACTGACTCACGTCAGTCGTCAGTTGTTGTTCTGACGACGACGCAGCAGAAGCGCAATGCCACCAGCCGTGACGAGGGCAGTAGCACCCGCGATCATCAGTCCCATGTCGCTGGCACCGGTCTGAGCCAGACCCGTGATAGCACCCTTGTGCTCAGTCGTGCTGTTACCCGGCTTGTCCGGGGTAGACGGAGCAGGTGGGGTCTGCTTAGAGGGCTGAGAGGGGGTTTCCTTGGGAGCCGGGGTCTCCTTGGGGGTCTCCTTAGGCTCAGGCTTCTCAGCGGGCTTCTCGGGTTTGGGCTTCTCGGGAGTCGGCGCAGGCGGAGTCACGCTGGGCCCAGAAGGCTTGGGATCCGGCGTAGGAGCAGGGTCCGTAGGCTCCGAGGGCTTCGAAGGTTCCGGCTTGGGCTTCTCAGGCGTGGACGGCTGAGACGGCTCAGGCTCAGGAGTGGGCGCAGGCGGCGTTACCGGGGGAACGCTGGGCTCCGGCGTGGGCTTCGGATCAGGGTTAGGAGTCGGCTGCTCCGGGGTCGGCTTGGGATCCGGCTTCGGGGTGTCCGGGGTCGGATCTGGCGTAGGAGCAGGCTTCTCGGGTTCCGGGGTGACAGGAGGCGTAGACGGCTCCGGCTCAGGAGTGGGCGCAGGCGTCGGAGTCACCGGCTTCTCGTCCTCGCCAGTCTCGGCACCGGACGAGCCCTTGGCTCGCCAAGTGACCGTGGTGGTGACTTCCTTGTTGTTGACCGTCGCCTTGTTCGTCATCTCCTTCTCGGAGGTGACAACCTCAACGCGGATGCGAGCCATGTGGTCACCCGACAGCTCGCTGGGGAGCGTGAAGGTAGCAGACTTGCCGTCTGCGCTCTTCGTGACCTTAGGCTTGGTGACTCCGATGTTGTTCCAGTCGATGGGGTTGGCCCAGTCACCGTGATCAACAGGTGTGACGTGGATACCGCCCTGGAACGTGGCATCATCACGGGTTTCCGTGATGGTGATGGTCTGGCCAGGCTGGCCCTGGGCCTGAATCCAGCAGCCGAACTTGTTGAGGCCCTCGGCAGTACGACCGTCCGCCCAGCAGAACTTGTTGTCGCCAGGGGTGACAGGCTCACCGACGACACCCTTGCCCAAGCCGACGGTGTACTTCGTACCGTCGACGACGACGTTGGTCGTGGTCTTGCCGATGCTGGACTTGTTCAGCGTGGCTTCGAGCTTGACGAAGCCATTCTTGAGCGACCCATTGCCGCCAAGAGTCTGGGCGATGTCCTCGGTGACGACACAGTTGAATGCGCCGTTCTCGGCGGTGCACTTACCGATCTTCTTCTCAGAGCCATCCAAGGCGGTGGCCTTGAGATCGACACTGTTGAATCCGTTGGGCACCTGGAGGCCGTCCCCGAGGCCCACAGAGAAGGTGGCACCCTTCTCGACCTTATCACCCGCGTAATCGACGCGGATGTCCAAAGTGGCGTTGACGGAGTACTTGTCTCCGTAACGGCCCTTAACATCGGTCTTGACGATCTTGATGCCGCCCGTGGCGGTGGACGCACCGGGCTCGGTGCCGACGATGCCGTTGTTGCCGTCAGCAGATGCCGAGTTGGCGTCAGTGTTGTTGGCTGCGCCGTTGGTGTCCGTGGTAGCGGCCTGAGCAGCCATAGGGGCTGCAAACAGAAGCGTGGTAGCGACCACAAGGGTCAGCCCGGACTTTCGCTTCTTGAAAATCTTGTTGAGATTCATTGGGTAACTCTTCCTTTCGTGAAGGGTGTGCTGGGGATGATGGGTTCATCCCCAGAGAAGATCTCTGCGCATCTGTGATGCGTGGGAGAACATTCTGATCTCAGTTTACTTGATAACTGAGGATATTGGGTGATGTACGGCTAGACAAAGAACGTGCAATTTCCCTTGAATGTTTGTACGAGAACGTCACGGATATGTTCTGTTGGTGCATCTTCGGGTATCTCACACTTGATGACGATCGTGCGGTTGTACCGTAACGAGGCATCAAAGACGTACGAGATGGTCCCACGCAGTCGCTTGGGCGTGACGTTACAGTTCTTGGTGAGCACCGAGTACACAGCGAGAGCCTTGCTTTCGATCTCGTCGCTGGACATGCGTGAGAGGTCCTTATCTGAGTACTCGTCGGGGGAGAAATCAGGTGGAATTGGGGCGGGGAGTTCAACGCGCATTCTGATGTAGCGACGTGGTTTGAAACGTTTGATGAGATTGATGAGAGACATGATGATCCTATCTGTTGTATCTACTGTCTTGTTGCGTTTAAGAGAATAGCCTAAGAAGGATATACATCAATGGAGGAATGCCGATTATTGCACCGATGAGACCGATGAGAATGAAGAGATTCTTTTCATCATTGGTAGCTTTAGATTTTTTATGGCGCAGAAGGTAGATATATTCATTCTTGCGCTGTTTGTACTCGCTGTACGCTGACGTATAGGGATTATAGTTACTTTTACTTGACCAGTGGGCTGCACCCATGTATCGCCAATAGCGCATACGTTCTTCGTTTTCGTATGTGGGATTGGCGCGGTATTCCTTTTCGTATGCATCCGCTAGATCGTATGCAATACCTTCAAGTCTGCTGATGGCAGGGATTGTCCGGTTGATGTAGACCTCTCGCTGTTGGCGTTCATACGCTTTGAGCAAATCGTCGATGCTGTTAGTTTCTGGTGGGTATCCACACATTGTGCACATGAGTGTCTCCTTTATTTATGACATGAGACATACATTGCTGCACAGGCCAATAGATGGACTGTGCAGCAATGTATGTTCTCTCGCTACGGTCAGGCAATCAGACTGTTTCGGACTTCTTGCAGAATCTGGCCCAAGTGGTTGGAGCCAATGCCTCGGCATTTACCCCAATAGGTATCACCCCAATGGTTGTCTTCAGCAATGGGTTCGGTGACTGCGATCAGGCGATCACGTAGGGCCGGGTTCTGAGCAAACTTAGCCCACACAATTCGCTTCATTGCTTCCAGCCTGTGGGCGTTCCACTCACGCGCATCAATAGGCACACGCCGATTGAGGCGCTTGGCCTCAAGAGGTGTGATGTCGCCTGTAAACAGATGTGCGTGCTGGATGCTTTTCTGTTCTTGGAACGTGGCTTCTGCGCTCTCATACCGGGGTCCATCAATTTCAATCGGGCTCGGATAGAAATTGGACAGAAAATAAAACTTGCCTCGGAACTGCATGGTGTGTTCTTTCTGTTGTCCCTGGGGATTCGTTCTAATATTCCAAGAACAGAACCGATGCAATAACATTACATAGCAAAGTTCGCCCCTACCAATAGCAATGGTACGTGCTACAGGTAGAGGCGGACTGTTACTAAGAGATCAGCGATCAGAGATCGTTCAGCGAGTACTCTCGACCAGAGCGGATGCGCATGATCTCGAAATCAGCCACGTTGCTCACAGTGCGGCAACCGGCCTTGTGCAGGCGGTTGTAGCGATCGATGTAGTCGTTGACGAGATCGACCGTGGCGGTGAAGCCGACAGGCTCAGCGTCGGGGTTGCGAAGCTCAAGGATGTCGGTGAGGATCTTCGCCTCAAGCAGATCCTTCATGATGGTTGTGTCGGTGATTTCGTAACGATCGTATCCGAGGAAGTTGTTGAATTCGATGTTGTTGTGTCGGAAAGTCATGTGGGTTCCTTCTTTTGTTGGTTGTTGTTGTTGTTATGGGGTGTTACTTCTTTTTGCGTGAGTTCTTTTTGGTTGTGCGCGATGTTGCCTCAACTTGCTTCTTTTGTTCTAGTAGATATAGAACGACTTCAAGTGTCGATGTTGGCTTGAAATTATGTGCAAGATTGAGGAAAATGTCCCCATGTTTGATGAAAGGTGTAGTTGGGATACGCACCAGGTCTTTTGCACTATTGAGACGTTTGAGAATCTTATTGTATTCGTCGATGTTGTCATCAATTGTTTGGGGTGCTGTAATCTCTGCTCGCGATGCCTTCTTCTCATAGGGGTTGTGACCATTGATGAAAGCGATGACATCCCGCTTCGCATAGGGCGGGATGTGATCATCGATGTTGATATAGAATAGCTCGTCGTTTGTTTTGAGGAAAGCATATTCTGTATCGGCTACATCAACATGAAGGATGTGACCAGGCTGCATCTTTGTGAGAACAACATCAAGGAGTTCTGCGTGTTCGACAAAATTGACAGCGTTAACGTCGATCGTCATATCCATGCTCTGCTCCTTTCTTTTAGTTTGCCATTGATAACATGAAGAACATAACCATCGCCATTGCACTAAAAATAGCACCTGCGATGCTGAATGCAGCAGATGTGTATTTTCCTTCTGCAATTTCTCCAGGGATCATTACCAAGTCAACAATGAGTATGATAAGCATCGCGATTCCCCATAACGTGTTGCTCATGTTGTAACCTTTCTGTTTTTCTTTGTTAGATCAATGCCGCAATGTCAATCATGATGATGACGAGGAAGAAGCTCATGAGAACGGAGCTGCTGATGAGAAATGCGATATGGCGTTTGCGGTGTGTGGGTTGCGCTGTTGCCATGTTGCGTGGCAGTGCCATAAGAGTGACAAACAGCAACACCGTGAGTACGAATCCTGCGACGTGAGCAGGGGTGATGGATGCGATGTCAGTGATGTTCATGTCAGACCCAGATGAGCCATGCTTCTGGTTTTGCATTGATGCGCTTCAGCATCCATGCGTCATCGTGCGCGCATTCGATGTTGTTGCTATCGATCCAGAGGTTGAATCCGTCACAATATGTCTTCATGTATCGATTGCCCTCGCTGTCTTCGACAACGGCACCGATCGAAAGACGGTTAAACGGCGTGATGAGCGTACTGAAGATAACAGGTGGGTGAATAGACATGTGTGTCCTTTCTTGTGAGTTGTTGATGCGATGTGTTGGTGCCTCCACAGGGGCTTGAACCCTGGACCCACGGATTAAAAGTCCGTTGCTCTACCAACTGAGCTATAGAGGCTGCGTCCCCTCGGTGGGATTCGAACCCACATACCCGTGATGAGTACTGGAACCTAAATCCAGCGCGTCTGCCTGTTTCGCCACGAGGGGTGGTGTCCCCTAGATTGACTCTAGGGGACAGTGCTGATGTGTCAGCACTCTGTCAATTCGAGGAAGAATTCCTTGTTTTCGATGAGGCTGATCAGCTCATCGAGGATCTTGATGTTCTCGTTCAGAGCGTCAGTGGGGATCTGGGGATTGTTGGCCTTCTTCTCGCTCTCCAGCTGATCACGCAACAGCTTCATACTGCGCATGATGAGGGCTTCCTGCTTGTCGCTAAGTTCCATGGGTGTCTCTTTTCTGTATGGGGTTGATTGTGTGGATGTGATGGAACGGCGGTGGATAACCACCGCCGTTCCAGGGATGTCACAGATCAGCCGAAGTGAATGATCTTGGTGACATTGGTATCGTTAGTGGCGTTGGCGTAGCGAGCCGTTTCGGCCAGTTCGTCATCGGGGAGCATTCGACCCATGACACTGATCCACACATAATGGGTGTGATCGTCATGGGGAACCACAGCCTTGAAGAATTCAACACCCTTAATGGTGATGACTGCGCCGATGTTGAATTCGCTGGCTCGGTACACGCCATAGATACCGTTGAGATCCTTAGCGCCGAACATATCGTCGGGAAGCAGCGTGTTATTCTCAGACTTAGCCTGCTCGTCTGCCGTTTCTGCGTCGGTCTGTTCAGCGGTGTTATCCTCGATGAATGCTGCGAGCTTGTCGAAGTCAATACCCAGAGTCTCAGAGAGAGCCTTTCGAGCATAAGCCTGCTCGGCATTCTTCAGCTGGTTCTGGAGGTTGCAGAGAGCCTCTTCGTTGTTGGCGAAATCGAAGTCAGACATGTGAGTGTCCTTTCTTGTTGTGTGATTGTGTGTAGTGGTCTCTTTACCGCTACCGATGCAATTTTATTGCATGAGGGCGGGTCATAAACCAGAGAGAGAGAGAGAGAGAGAGCCGTTACCTGTTGTGACGATGAGATGTCATCAGTGCGGTAACGGGGTGTGTGCTCAGCGTCTTGCGCTTAGTTGTTGTCGCCGTAGCGGCTGTAGGGGTGGTGCTTCACGTAGTCGTGGAAGTTGCTCAGAACGTTGTTCCACGATCGGCGCGAGCCGAACAAGCGATCGAGCTCAGACCAGTACTCGGGATTACCGGAATCACCGATAGCACGAGAGGTCTGCTTGTATGGGCTGTCGCCCATCTTTTCGACGCGGGTGACGATTAGTGAGGCGGGATCTTCGTTGTCGTTGAAGTTCTCCCACAAAGCAACATGGTAGACGTAGTTCCAGTCATCGAACCATGTCTGGCGATGCATGTAGGCGTCTTCGAAGAGGCCAACATCGGGGCCGACCTTTTCCCATTGTCGCCAATCGATGTCGAGAGGTACGTGAGGCATGAGTGTGCTCCTTCTTTTCAGTTGGCGGTGTCGATGACAACCACGACAAATTCCATCTCAAACTTGTCATAGAATTCCTGGACAGTCAGCTGAGTTTGCCCACCCAGCATCAGCCAGAAACCGTCCCTGGTGTTGTCGCTCGACAGGAACATGAACCGTTGGCCGGAGACAAGGACGACGGTCCCAGGGACGGTAATTTTCCAGTACCCTTCCGTCCTGATCTCACCGTTACGAATGACGAGAAGAGGCTTGTCGTAGATAGTTACCATTGTTTTTCTTCTTTCTTCTGAAATTCTTTGCTATGAGAAGAGCTCTTTGAGATTGGTTGACGGTGTGTCATTGAGGAATAACATAGTTGCGATCTGAGATCGCGATAGTTGCTGTAGATCGTTGCCCAGATCAATGAAGAAACCATCGCAAGCGATAATACGTCTATTTGCGATATGTAGTAGTTCGCCGGGCTTAGCATGCATCGCCCTATTGAGTGAGATGTCTTGACTCTTGATATTCTGCTCAGGGGATGGTTGGCTGAAATCGATATAGCATGCGTCTTCGTATTTGGGATTCTTACCTTGGACGAAGCTGGTGAATTCTGATGGGTTCAACTCCCCAATAGTTTCGTTGGTGCAGATGAGGGTATCGCGAATCGTTGTGACGAATTCGTAAGTATCGCCGTCGAAAAATTCAACGTGGACAATGTGAGCCTTGGGGAGACTCTTGAGCACTAGCACCAGAATATCTGGATTGTGGACGAGATCGATGTTACTCGTGTCAATGTTGATGTTCATTGGACTCCTTTTGGTTGTTGTCAATGTGGGTTAGTAAGACCAATATCCTTCATCCCCATGACAGTAGAAGCAATCGCAATCATCGAAACCATTGCAATCCGTACAGTTACATGGGAATTGATCGCTGTAGTCGCAGCAGAGACATGTGTGCTTTGTCATTTCGAAATCGCCTTCTTTCGGTTGTTGTTTGTTGTTACCAGATCGCTGGAATGAGCCAGTAGTAAATGACGTTGATCATGCCCCACAAGGCGATTACACTGGACAAGGCGCTTGGCACTCCAAAAATCATAATGATAGCGAAGCGATCTTCTTCACCCTTGCTGCCAAGAATAAAGTAGCAAGCTGCAACGAACATGGCTATTGCGGCAGCACCTGTCATTACAATAAAAATAAGTGCCTTCATGATAGCGTTAAAGGTTTCCATTTTTCCTCCTGGGATCTATTGAAGCTCTTCTTTCAAACCACCATCGTGGATTTCCCCATTGTGGTAGTTAATATCCCAATGGTTAGCGGTATTGAATACTGTAATGTGCTCGGAAATGGACTGGTCGCACGATTCCATGTCGATGGTGACGGTGCGAGGGATCAGTTCGCTGTTGATGTAGTTGGGTGTCACAGCATAGTAGAGCGGGCACTGTGCGTTGGCTGGGTTATCCAGGTAGTCACGCGCCTTGGTCTCTGCATATGCCATGCCACCAGTGTGATTGTTGTCGATGCCGACATTCTGGGTACGTGTTCCGGTGACAAGGTTTTCCTTCACGGGATCTCCACCGAGCGAATCAGCAACCATATGCGAACGGTTCCAGAACCATCCGTAATAGGGTTTGTCGTCTCTGCCATAGGTGGCACTATAGATGGTGACCTTTCGGTTCTTTTTGGGCCATCCGGTAGGGTTGACATTGATGTCTTGCCTGCCGCGCTCTTTGGCTTGGAGCCTACTCTCGGTGGTGAGAACGCCATACGCACACGTAGGGCGACTCAGCTCGTCGAGAGGGCAGTAGGTGATGGTGCCATCAGAAGATGCGTCAGTCTGGTACGTGTGCTGCGCCGGACCTCCGACGCTGTAGTAGTTGCTGGTGACACCGGATTGATTGGGTTGAGGGAGGTTATTAAAGAATCCAAACAAATACCCCATCATCATAATGGTCAGTACCATTGAGACGATGATAATGATGATTTTCCAGATCAATTCCCCAAATGAGGTGATTGGTTTAGCGAAATAACGATCTAGCATGTTTACGTCCTTTGTTACTTGCGGGTTTCGCCTGTGTTGTAATTGATGTCGTAGGTGGTTTCGACGTTGTAGATGGTCATTCGCTTGGAGAGTGACTGATCACATGCTTCAATATCAATTGTCAGGCTTCGTGGAATGAGCTCATCTGCCTCGTAGTTAGCTGTGACTGCGTAGTACAACGGGCATTGCGCGTTGTACTGGTCATCAAGATACTGTGAGGCAAGATACTCGGGGTATTGAAGGCCGTTCTTGAAATAGCTATTACCCTTATGCCCAGAGTTATTCAGGTGTTCGGTACCTGTGATGGTGTTATTGGGAACGAAGTCACCACCTAGTTGTGTTCCAAGCAGAGGGGTTTTGACCCAGAGTGGCCCGAAGTATTCAATGTAAGTGTTAGACTCAGGCCAGCCGCTGGGGTTGAAATCAACGTTGTGACGTTGGTAATTTCTACCTTTCTCGCGGTTTTCTGGAGTCAGGAGACTGTAAGCGCATGTGGGACGACCGTGATCGTCAGGATCGCAGTAGGTGATGGTGCCTTCGCTTGGCTGATACGTACGTTGTGCGAATCCGTCGAATGAGATGTACTTCTCGGATGACGACAGTGCGCCTGGGCCTGAGACGAATGGGTCGGGCTGTGTGAACTTTTTATGCAGTTCGATACAGCTGTTGATCAAGAGGAAGACAATGAAGATTGCGCCGATGAATGCGATGATGTGAGCAACCTTTTCTGGAATTCGGATTGTACCGAAGAGGTAAAGGTCTGCTGTGGCGGGTTCTCGTGTAGTAATCGATCCATCTTCGTTCTCGATGATTTCAATCATGGGATTCATAGACATAGGTTGTCTCTTTTCTGCTTAGCGGGGGATAGATGGGCACCAACCATGGCCGCTGAGCAGCCACGTCACGTCGACACGCAGCATGTCTGCGAGTAGGTCAAGGTCTCCAAACGTGAGATCTAGCAGTTGACCCGTCACCGATCGAATGACGTTGTGGTCAGTGTTTGGATAAATCTGGTCACTGCGGAAGATGACTCGATCGATGAAAGCCTTCTGCGCGCTGTCACCTGTGATGTTTTGGATGTTGATAGCCATGATGGCGAGAACCTTTCCGGTCTTAGTCGGTTGCCACAGAGGTAACAGATGCAAGAGTATCGAGCGTCTGTGCAACTGTGCCGAAGTGAGTGCCGTTGATGATGTAATCAGTGGCGGTGACCACGATAACTATCGGATCGGCGTTGTTTTGAGCGCCGAGGTGCGCATGGAGAGTGATGGTACCGTCGTGACGGGACACTACATCGAAGGTGATGTCTCGTGCTGCGATTACCAGATCAAACACGAGCTCGTCTGCGCGGTGATCATGTGAATCGCGAGATGCGGTGGTGGCGTGGTTCTTACGCTTCTTGGCCATGATGAGATGGGCCTTTCTTGTTGAGAGGTGTAGAGAAATGGGGGGTGATGAGGGAGGGAATCAGTACGATTCCCGGCACACGGTAGTGTGCTTATCAAGAGACAAGCTGGTGCTCGCTGTAGTAGTCGCGCATTGCGTCTTGAGTGATGATCTCATCAGTGGTGACGATGGGGAGGTGTACCAGATGAGAGAGCGATGATGATGTGTGTCGTGCGTAAGCATCTGCCCATGGAAGTTCGCGATACATTCTTTTGCTCAGTGCGGCGTGGGTCATGCTGCCCATAGCAGCACAGACACGATCGATGAGAGCTCGCTCTGCATCGGTGAGAGCTGAGGGGTTACCGGAGGGCAGTTCTCCTGGTCGAATCAAGAGCTTGCCCCGATGAAGGTGGTAGAGCTCTGGGCTCACAGGGCCGACGATCCATGCGTGAAAATCCTCTGGAAACAGAGGGGATGCGTGACGAACAAGATGTGCAGCCTGTGCGTAAAACGCAAGCTTATGGAGCTTCAGTGTCACCATTGTGCTCTCACGAGCGAGGATGTATGCAGCGACATCCACGATGGATACAGATGCAGTCATGGTGTACCTCTTCTTTCTGTTGTCTGGTGAGGGGGGGAGGGCCGGTACCAACAGTACCGACGGATCATGATGATGCTCGGCACATGGGAGTGTGCCAAGGCTCTGTGTTATACTTAGTTATCAGGAAAAACAAAGAGCCACAACACAGACACAACAAGCAAGACAGGAGGTTGTAGTGGCAGTGAGCAATAAAAAGACTGGAGGGGCTGGCGAAGCAGGAGAGCCGATGGTTCGGCTCAATGTGCGTATGCCAGCAAGTGTGCGTGACAAGGTAGATTACTGGGCCGAGAAAGAGGGTCTGAGCGCCAATGAGTTCATCATTGAGTGCATCGATGGTCACGTTGCCCGTAAGAACGGAGACTACGATCTACCGACGCTAGAGCAGGCGCGTCTGGCTCAGCTTGTGGATGCGCAGATCTCGTTGGCCAGCAATGTTGCCAACCTCGAAAAGACTGTTATGTCGATGGCGTCGACAATCATCGGTTTGACTCGTGGTGATAGCTACCTGTTGGATGATGAAGACGGCGAAGAGTGACAAGAGAGCGGGAGTGAACGATGAGTGATTTCGAGTACGATGAGCCATCGCCTGAGGTGTTTGATCCGTTGTACGCGGCTCAGAAGCAGCTGCGTGAGCGTATGAATCAGCAGTCAGCCGTTGTTTCTGCTCGTAGCACCCGTGGTGTTCGTGTTGTAGAGAGTTCGGAGCGACATCGATCGGGCGGTGGTGGTGCAGGTAATAACAATGCCGGTAATGCCTCATCAGCAGGTGCATCTGGTGTCGGTTCCACGCCGCCTGAGCCGCAACGTAATGAGCCTGATGATCTGATCACTGAAGCTGATAGTGCTGTTGCTGATCTCGATGAAAAGACTTCATCTGTTGGGGAAGCCCATCACGATGAGCTCATCGAGCACAGTGAGCCGGATAGCAATGTGCAGCAGCCTCAGCAGCAGCTCCAGCAATCAGCAGAGCGCCTGTATGAGCCTGTGCCGATGGCGTTGCGTCATCGTGACGGTAGTGAAATCCCCACGACGATCGAGGGCGATGTTCGTTTTGCTTTTGATGGCGATTCAACAAGGCCCCGAGATTTGCCTGCCATCATCGTGCAAGCGATTCGAGACGAGCTGACGCGCCTGGGTGCGCCAGAGCTCGGTGCTGTTCCGACGCCAAAGACGCAGAGCAAAACGCTGTCATCGGGTTCGCTGATCACAGCGTTGGCGATGAGCGCGCTCGACATCGAGATTCCCGGTGTAGACGAGAATACCCGGCGTGCAGCCGAGGTGTTGCGCACAGGCCAGGGTCGTGTGGCCGCGATCGAGATGAAGGTGGAGCAGGTGCTGGATAACCAGCAGCGTGCTCAGAAAGACCTTGATGCGATGACGAAGCGTGCGCTCAGCGCTGAGAAACAGCTCTATGAGCTGGAGCTCATGCTCACGTGGCTGCTCGTTGACAAGACTGAGCCGCGTCTTTTCAACAACGCGACTGCGCTGTCCATCGATTTGACGAACAAGACGGTGGTTGATGCGCGTGCGAAGCTTCGGGAGAAGGCACGAGAGCTCAGCAAGGATGAATCAGTGCAGCGAGGGAATCTGAAGATCGTGGAGTAAAGGCAGTAGCGAGCGGTTCGACAAAACCCCGTAGCAAAAGCTACGGGGTTTTGTTTGATGATCATGTTTCGGTGGGGATCAACGCTCGATCGGTTTAAAGGATCCATCGAAGTAGTCGATCGTGTATCCGTTGGCGGTGTTGAAGACAATGACGTGCTGGGACAATGAGCGATCACATGATTCAATGTCAATGGTGACAATTGATGGGATTGGATTGTCTCCGTCATACTTAGGTTTTGCCGCGTAGTAGAGCGGGCAGGCGTTGTGGGATGGGTCATCGAGATATTGCTGTGCAAGTGTTTCGATGTATGCCATGCCGCCGTCATGAGCTTCAGTCGCACCGATGCTGTGCGGGAGGGTTCCAGTGATGAGGTTTTCCTTGACGGGTTCACCACCAAGTGAATCAGGGAGAAGATACGAGCGGTTCCACAACCATCCATCGTTAGCGTCGATGGTGACTTGTTCGTTGGGACTGGGCCATCCGGTTGGATCAATTGTGATGGATTGATGACCGCGTTCCTTGGATGTGGCGCGAGTGCGTGTTGACAGTAGCCCTACGGCGCACGTAGGCCTTGATTGATCATCGAGAGGGCAATATCCGATGTTTCCCATGTCGTCAGCAACTGGATGGACATCTTGCGCCGGGCCGTCAATGACATAGTAGTTTGTGGGAGCCGGGACAGTCGTGCGATATGTCTGTTCGGTGGTGTGTTTTTCGTGGACTTGCCACACGTGGTATCCGAAAGCTCCGGTGGTCACGATGAGAATTGCTGTAAGGATGAATGGCATGCTCTTTTCGATGAACGATTTGAGGTTTTTGAGATTGGTGATCACGAAAACTCCTTGTGGTGGTTGTGGTTGATGTGGGGCAAAATTGTGTGCCATAACTCTATGATATGCTGGTTTACCAGAATAATCAATGAGCCATGGGCGGGAGGATGGGGTTGCGTTACCCTTGTACCAAGGATAGAATTGCCTCATGAATGAAGCAAAACTATTTTCTGAGGGTAGCGTGACTGACCTGGTGTGCCGAGGTTGGTCGCGTGAGCGTGTCATTGATGCCACCGGCATCGATCCTGGCTATCACAACTCTTCGATGAAGACTGAGTTGAAGGGCGTTGATCGTCATACATATAAGATCGAGCACGTGCGTCAGCGTGTTGCGCAGGAGACTGTGCGCGATGTGTTGGAGCAATATGCCATGTGCGATCTGGATAAGGCAGGTCTATTGGAGCAGCTTGGGCTGCATGACGCGGTGAATCTCATCAAGCTTGCTGATCTGTTTACAGGTCTGGGTCTTGGCGAAGAGTTTCGTGATGCCGATCGTCGGTCTCGTCGTGGTGTCATGCGAGCGGGCATGATTGCTCAGCACGGTACAGATAACCCGTTCAAGCTTGATGAATACCAGGAGAAGGCGGCTCAGACAAGAGAAGAGCGCTACGGCGCTCGTTACACGTTGGCTGAAGGCTCGGTGTTTGCCGACGAGGCTCGAAAGAAGGCTCAGGAGAAGCAGTCTGGTTTGTTCCCAGAGGGGAGTGATGAGGATCTGCGTCTGCGCGGTTTTGGTGGAAGGGGGAAGCGTCTACCTCAATGGTCTGACGGCTCTTCTGTGGATCGTGAGCGTTATCTTGTGAGCCATGTGAAGACCAGGTGTTCGGATGATGACATCAATCGCGCTCTGGAGGGCGTGCGTAACGGTGTGACGCGCCGTGAAGTGCTGACAATGCTTGGTATCAGTGAAACGCTTTCAGCCGGGGTGATGTCCTTTGCCGCTCTTTTTGAAGGTCTTGGCTTGAAGGACGAGTATGCGCAGTGCCTCAAGGACAAGACTGCTCAGACAAACATAGCTCGCTATGGTGGTGTTTCGCCTATGGCGAGTAGTGAGGTCAGGGAGCGTATCAAGACTACGATGCTCGATAGGTACGGTGTGGTTAATGCATCGTCGCTACCAGAGGTGAAAGAGCGTCGTCGACGCACGGTTCAGGAACGTTACGGTGTGGATAGTGTGCTCTCTGATCCCGCTCTGCGTGAACGTGCGCGACAGACGATTCGGGAGGTGTACGGAGTTGATAACGTCTCGCAATCTGATGTGATCAAGGATCGTAAACGAGAGTCGTCTATGCGTCGTTACGGTGTACCGAGCACCGCTCTTGATCCAGATGTGCGCCGTCGTCAGTTGGAGACTCTTCGTCGTAATCGTCCCGATCTTCCCGCTGATGCGCGAGGCCCTTTCAATGCACCATCGGTGCAGGCCGCTGCGAAGGCAACTCATCTGGCTCGTCATGGGGTTGAGAACCCGTTTGCGCGCGATGATGTGAAAGATCAGATTCGCCAGACTATTCGAGAACATTACGGTGTTGATAATCCGTCGTTGTCACCTGTTGTGCAAGAACGTCGTCGTCAGACGATGCAAGAGCGCTATGGTGTTGACAACCCGTTTGCATCTGAGACTGCGAAGGAACAGATTCATCAGACGGTTCAGGAGCGCTATGGTGTTGATTATGTTTTCCAATCCGATGAGATCATTGCTCGGGCTATGGATACCAAACGAAAGAACGGCACATTCGCTACCTCTTCTGCGGAGGACGCACTTTATGAGCTGCTCGTTGGGTATGCGGATCAACACGGTATGACCGTGGTACGACAGTATCGTGATGAGGAACGTTATCCCTTTGCTGTTGATTTCTATGTCCCTGAGCGCGATCTTTTCATCGAACTCAATGGCTCGTGGTCGCATGGCGGGCATTGGTATGAATACGATCGCGAGATGGATCAGAAGACAGTGCAAACCTGGCGCAAGAAGGGTAAGAAGTCCCAGTATTACCTCAATGCGCTTGGGACGTGGACTGAGCGAGACGTGCGTAAGCGTGAAGCGGCTCGTGACGCACAGTTGAACTACGTGACGCTGTGGGATGGTTCTGAAGCTCTGGCCGATGCTCATCTGTGGCTTGCTCTCGGGGCTCCTGACGGTCACGACTGGGATCGTGAGTATTCCTGGCTTGATCTCCCTGAATCTCTGATTGATCTCAGGGAAAGTCTGAGCGAGCAGGTGCAGCAATGGGCGGATATTGATGTCACGAATGCTGGTTCGAGGCAGATCTCTTGGCTCGCTCGTAGTGGTACGTGGGAGACGTTCTATGCTCGTGAGTTGCAGATGTGGGAGGCCGACGAGGTTCACCATCGTAAGTGGGGCCGTCTGCGTGCGCGTTTGCTCGCTAACAGGTTGCACTATCTGGGTAAGCTTCCTGAGTCTGCTCTGGAGGTCGTGCGAGGGTTGGCGATCAGCGGTGAGATTCGTGCGTATTCGACGTTTGTCAACACAGCGATGACGGCTGTTCTCGACCGGTATGAGCCGACGCACATGTACGATCCGTGCAGCGGGTGGGGTGAGCGTATGCTCACCTGTGCTCAGCGCGGTGTGACGTACACCGGCACAGATATTTCTGAGGCAGTGGTGACGGCTCATCGGGGTCTTATCGACCGTCTGGATCTGACGGATGTGAGTGTGTCGCTTGGTGACAGTGCGACCCGCGATATGCGCGGTGGGACACATGAGATGGTGCTGACGTGCCCTCCGTATGGAGACACGGAGATCTACACTTCTCAGGGTGCTGAGAATCTGGATGACGAGGCGTTCTTGGAATGGTGGAAGCGGGTTGTTTCCATGAGTGTTGCTCCGTTGACGCGCGTTTTCGCCTTCCAGATCAGTGAGAAATGGCGCGAGCGTATGTCGGCAGTGGTTCAGAGCGTATTGGGTGAGCAGTGGCACCTTGTCGATGAGATTGATGCGTCGGCATCGCGTAATCATTTCCAGCGTGCGAGGTCACGTCAGAAGCATCGTGGTGAAACGATGGTGGTCTTTGAACGACTCTGATATACTCGTTATACTCGTATATGAACGTTTTCGATGATTTGGAGGATATATGACAGTTGGAATTCTGACTGAGAAGCCGAGCGCAGCGCGTAATTTCGCGAAGGCGCTTGGTGGTCAGACTGGAACCTACAACGGGGAGAACTACGTGATCGCGTTTGCTCGTGGTCATCTGTTTGAGCTGAAGCAGCCGGTGGATCAAGTGGATTCGTCTAAGCGCACGCAGTATGCCTCATGGGCACTGAGTGATCTTCCGTGGGATCTGAACGATCTCGCGTTTGAGCGTGAGAAGAAGGACGGCGTGTCGAAGCTGCTGTCCGATATTCGTACGGCGTTCCGTTCCTGTGATGAGATTTGTATCGCGACAGATGTCGATCCATCGGGAGAAGGAGGGCTACTAGCCTGGGAAATCATTGCTGCCCTCGGACTGAACACAAAGCCGATCTCACGCATGTATTTCACTGACGAGTCTCCGAAGTCGATTCAGAAGGCGTTTGTTTCACGTAAGAAACTGCCCTCGATGGACGATCACGACGAGTACCGTATGGCGTGGCTGCGATCGAGGTGGGATTTCCTCTCGATGCAGTGGACCCGTGTCGCATCCCAGCTTGCTGGACAGCGTACTGTCCTGCGTCAGGGTCGACTCAAGTCGGCCATGACTGTGCTCGTGGGTGATCAGCTGAAGGCCCATAAGTCGTGGAAGAAGGTGCCGTTCTACGAGCCCCGTTTCCGCGATGAGAATGGCGTGATGTACTCGGACCCTGATGCGCAGCGACACGCCAAGGAAAGCGATGTCGATCTGAGTGGTCTGCATGCATCGAGCGTGACGGTTGATGCCAAGACCATGAAGCGTTCCGGCCCGCCTCGGATGCTGGATCTGGCTGGTCTGTCCGCACTGCTGAGCGCCAAGGGTGTGAAGGCGGCTGAGGTGCTGAAGATCTATCAAAAAATGTACGAAGCCCAAGTCGTTTCGTACCCCCGTACCGAAGACAAGCACGTCACCAAGGAGCAGTTTGCGGAGCTTGTCAGTAATGCTCCTGCGATCGCACGTGCTGTTGGTATTGACCCAGCTCTGCTGACGCACATTGCTGCCAGGTCGACTCACGTCAAGGACTCGGGTGCTCACGGTGCAAACCGTCCTGGTCCGAATGTTCCTCAGTCGCTTGCAGACGTGGAGGCGAAGTACGGCAAGACGGGTGCCATGATCTATGAGTTGCTTGCTCGGTCTGCTCTCGCTGTTCTCGCAGAGGACTACGAGTACGAGGCTCAGAAGGGTCACGTCACTGACTTCCCCTCCTACACGGGTTCGTGCTCGGTGCCGAAGAAGCCGGGTTGGAAGTCTGTTCTTGGTGGCGCATCGATGGCAGACGATGATGACGATGAGAACAACGTGACGGGTCTGGGTACCCAGGCTCAGCCGTTCGTTCACGAGGGTGTTCCACCGCGCCCTGCGGCCCCCACCGTTAAGTGGCTCATGAAGCAACTGGAGAGGCGAGACGTGGGCACTGGTGCAACGCGCACCAGCACCTTCGCTGAGGTGTCAAGCTCGAAGGCTCGGTATCCTCTCATGACTGAAACGAGGGGCAAGATTGCTCTCACTGAGCATGGTGACATGAGCTACCGGCTGTTGCCAGGAACTCATATTGGTGATCTCACGATCACTGAACGAGTGTTCGCTGACATGAAGGCTGTGGCCAAGGGTCAGAAGAATGCAGACGATGTTCTGGCTGAAGTGGCCGGACTGATCACAGATGATATTGCCGTCATGACGGCGAATGCACAAACAATGCGAAAGGAACTTGGAATGAGCGAATTTGTCGAGAAGGAATACTTCGAGGGTACGTGGGCCAAGAACGGTCAGCACGTGAAGTTCAACCGTACGTGGAGTGGCCATCGTTTCACCGATCAGGAGTGCATGGATCTCCTGGCTGGTAAGGACATCGAGATCACTGCCACGTCTAGGAAGACGGGGGATGACTTCACCGTCATTGGGGCTCTTGGGGAGAATGAGTTCAATGGGCGTAAGTTTGTTGGTTTCAACCCTGATTACACCAAGCCGACGGCTGCTGCAAAGAGGGGTGTTGCCCCCAAGTCGATGCTTGGCGTGAAGCTGACTGATGAACAGCGTGAGAAGATCGAGGCTGGGGAAAAGGTTAAGGTCAAAGGCATGAAGTCCAAGAAGACCGGCAAGACCTTCGATGCGTATTTGTCCCTGGAAGATAAGCCGGATGGGACGCGCGGTATTGCGTTCTCGTTCGACAAGTGATGTGACGGATGTGAGGTAAGAAAGGAGAGTTGTGAATGGCTGTTAAAGAACGGTATTCCATTCCCGTTTCGCTGGATCGGACGATCCTCGATCATGAGCTGAGCCTGTCGAATAACTCCGTCAAGCTGAAGCCACTTCCGATGAAGGTGATCTTCGTCTGGATCGGTAGCATTGTGATCCTTATGTGGCTGCTCATGGGCACACCACTGAAGGGCGCAAGTTTCGGCTATTTGGTGTTCATCTCGATTTGGTGGATTGCTGCCACGGCGTATTTCGCTGCGTACTCGAAGACTAAAGAGATGCGCGGTGAGATGATCATGGCTCTATTCGACTATCTACCGAAAACAGCGCGCAAGGTGCTCACTCGATCTGATTCGAGCCCTGGTCAGTTCCATTCGATCGTCGGCATCAAGGATGTCGACGAGAAGACGGCTTTCATCACCTATGCGGATGGCATGGTGGGCCAGGCGTACGCTGTCGTGGGATCCGCGTCGCGTCTGCTGTTTGATCAGGATCGAAATGCGATTCTGAACCGTAACGATCGTTTCTATCGCAAGTTGGAACCGGGTGTCGAGCTAGAGTTCATCACCACGAAGGAACCTCAGCGCGTTCATACACAGATTGCAACGCTAGAGAGGCGTAATCGTGCTTTGGATCCTGAGGCTCGTGATCCTGAACTGGTTGCGCTCATGGACGAACAGTACGAGTCTCTGAAGAGCTACGTGGGCTCTAGTTTCTTCAGCATCCACCAGTACCTGATCCTCATTGCCAGCAACGAAGAGGATCTACGTAAGGCTCACAACCTGCTCGACGCTGAAGCGGCTGATTCATCGCTGATGTTTAAGCAAATCGCGATGCTCACGTATGATGAGACGATCGAGCTCTTGCGAACTCATTACGGACCTGTCGTCACTAAGTGAGAGACGGTGCACCGCCAGAGTTGCAAGGGCTGTGACAACCCCGGACGTTCGCGTCCGGGGTTGTTGCGTATCTAATGCCAGCAAACAGGTGTTATGCGATGGGCTTTTGCCTGGTTTTCGTGTAGAATAGCCTGAGGAACGACCATAATCGGTCTTCAATTGACCACGACAGTAATTATTGAAGTGAAAGGAGTGGCATCTATGGCGAAAAAGGATAGTGTCACGAATGTGATCGCATCGGATGAGTCATCGCCGTGGGGCATGGCGACCTCGCGTGTTCGCGAAGCGAGTGCCTCGATGGCGGCTGATGAGGCGCGTGATCGTGCTGCGTCGCAGCAGCGAAGCCTGAAGGGTATGTCTCGTAAGGAGCGCAAAGCGCTGTTCTCGAAGACCAACGGGGCAACGTTTAAGGAGTATGCACACCTGCTCGCGGTGAAGCCTCGCCAGGGCTATGTATTTCACAGCGACTACTTCGAGATCGACGGTAACGTCGGATGCATCCTGGGCTACTTCCACGACGAGAGCGCCCGTGATGAGCTCCCTCCGTTCTGGGGTGTGAACCTCATTCCCTATCTGCCTCAGAACGTGACGGCGGTTTTGCTTCAGCAGGTCTCGCGCGTGACTGAGTCCTGGCTCAAGGACAAGATCAAGGCGTCTGAGCGCCTCGATCGTCTCGACGAGCAGGAGCAGAGCGAGAACGGCACGAAGTCGTCCCGTCGCAAGGCATCGAAGGTGTCTGCTGAGGTTGAGCAGGCGATCGCTGAAATCCAGGACGGCGCTGCCTACCTGTCTGTGCACTACCGCATTCTCTTGAAGGCTCCCTCGTTGGAGATCCTCGATAATGTCATCGATGATCTGCGTCATCGGTACATCGATAGCGTTGGCAACCTGTCGATCGCTGCACATCCTGGTCTTCAGCGCCAGGAGTTGGCGACGCTGTTTGCCCCTAACGCCTCGAAGAAAGGCAAGGGTTTCCACTTCACCTCGACTGAGCTGGCGGGTGCGTTCAACCTTGTCACCAACGGTCTCAATGACCGTGGTGGTGAGTTCGTCGGCTACATGGTCGGTGACGTGAACAACTCGGGCGTCCTCATGGACGTTGATCAGTACAGTCATCACGTGGTGGTTGCCGATGATGAGAAGTCTCGCGCTGAGATCATGAACAAGGCTCAGGTTGCCGATATGTGGGCATCGAAGATCTCACAGGCGGCTCTGATCAACAACAAGCGCGTTGTGCACATCATTCTCGATGGCGCTGATCTGACGGGTGTTCTCGGTCCTCGTATGGACACGATCACTGCGCGCATCGACATGTCGCAAGGTGATGTCAACCCCTTTGAGGTCTTCGGTGATCGCAAGGATCAGCTCTCGCTGTTTTCGACTCACCTGGAAAAGATGGTGCTTCTGACCGAGCAGGTGTATCAGCCTACTGATGACGATCGGACGATCATCCAAGGTCAGCTGAAGGACACTCTGGAACAGTTCTATGTGGATCAGAACATGTGGGCGCGTAACGCGAAGGACAATCAGGATCGTTTGCGTCTTGTGGGCGTGCCTCACGATCAGGTACCGCAGCTGAAGCTGTTTGTCACGTATCTCGATCAGCGCTATAAGGCGCTGACCGGCAGGGCTAACCGTGACGATGAGATGGTGCACGCATACTCTGTGCTGTCTTCTGTCTTTAAGTCCATGCTGAGTGCAAACGGTGACTTGTTCAACGTCATCACGAACGATGTCATTGATGGAACCCAAAAGGCTCGTCGCGTCATCTATGACTTTTCGGCTCTGGTGGATCGTGGGAAGGGTGTTGCGATGGCACAGCTCGTCAATGTGCTGGCGTTCGCGGCTTCGGCCTTGGGCGAAGGTGACACACTGATCATCCACGGTGCTGAGTTGATCGATAAGGGTGTGAAGCCGTACATGACTGAGCAGTTCCAGCGCCTCTTCCGTCGCAATGGCCGTGTCGCCCTGTGCTACAACGGCGTGAAGGCGATGCTGGATGACTCGGAGTTCAACCACTTTGATGAGGCTGATTGGACGGCGCTCGGTGCGATGAGCGATGCTCTCGTGCCTGTGTATGAGAAGAAGCTGGCCAAGCAGATTCCTGTCGACATGACGAAGGTCATCACTCAACGAGGTGAGGGGCTCACATTCTTGCGACGAGGGACGGTCAACGTTGTCTTCAAGCGTGACCTTGCGCTCGGTCTCCATGCTCACGTGCGCGACATTACCTACGATGGAAGTGTTGCTCCCGGTCGACACAGAGGATCTGTGATGGCCCGGCAGAAAGCCCGCAAAAATGCTGAAAGGAAGAACAAGTGAACAAGAACCATGAAAAGAAAGGAGAGAGTTTGATGCTCACAAGCCGTGTTCGAGCAGTTCGGGGCTTCACCCGTGCGATGTCGTTTGTCGCAGCTGTGCTCATTGCCGTCTTTGGTCTCACCATGATCGGCGGAAGTGCGTACGCTGACAAGGACAAGGCTGAGAAGTATGACTTCTACACGCTCTCGTCTAACGTCACTGCCTACTTCTCCGATGCGACTAAGCCTGGTGAAGGCGATGGTCTCTCGGCGGATGAGGGCTGGACGACGATCGCTCAGAATGCCAGTGAGGGTGGAAACTTGCTGGGTTACGGAGACGATGATGTGTCGAGCTTCTCCGGCTGGCTCGTTTCTAAGGCCACGGGTTCATCGAACACGGTGGGTTATGACTCGTTGAAAGTTCGCGACAACGATTCGAGCAGTGCAAACTCCGCGTATAGCGGCGTTCTCGCATATGCGCAGTATGGCTCGCTGTTGAACGCGTTGGGTCTTGATTCCACGTCGACGGGTCTGGGGCTTCACTTCCAGAACATGGCGTTTGGTTCCATCATGGCCCTGCTGTATTTGCTCGCTGGTGGTATCGATACGATCTTCTCGGCTGTGATCTGGCTGCTAGAAACCCTCAACCCGTTCAAGCTCTTCTTCTCTGCGATCTCGGCATCGAGCGCCGCTATGGCCAACGGTATGACCGGTGGACAGGGTGTGCCGGTGTGGATGCAGAGTCTTGATACGTGGTTCAGCGGCTGGTATCAGGCTCTTGTGAACCTCTCGTGGACTGTGCTGATCCCACTCTTCCTCTTTGTGTTCATCATCTCGTCTCTCATGTGGAAGAAGGGTAATGCGCTCGGCGGCTTGAAGAAGCTGGTTATCCGCGTGCTTTTCCTCGGTGTGGGTCTGCCTCTTATCGGATCGATGTACACGGCTTCGCTGGGTGTCATGAAGGACGCGACAGCAGGTGCTGGTATGGGTGCGACGCGCGTTGTGATCTCCACCTTTGTGGACTTCGAGAACTGGGCGAAGAAGGACCGCCTTGCTGTGCCGGACAATGCCACGCTTCAGTGGGATTCGTCTAAGCAGGCTCCGACCGGCGCATCTGTGAACAAGCTGCGTCAGACGACTGTGGCGATCAACAAGCTTGCGAACTCGGGTGCATTCTCGTCTGTGTCGGATATTGATGTGTCTGGCCTTGGCTCTATCTCCACGGAGGCTGCGAAGGCAGATACGACATCGAGCGGCGGTCTGAAGGATTTCACCTATGTCGCTGCCATGGAGATGCTTCTGCGCTACACGACTGCTCAGTCGTACCAGGCATCTGACTTTGATACGGCCATTAAGGGTCGTATCAGCCAGCAAGCATCGAGCGGCCAGGAGCAGGTCAAGAGCTGTGCGACGACCTGGTTCAATGTCCAGGCCGATGGTTCGACCAAGGCTGATGGCAAGGGTTGTTCTGCGACCAAGGCATCGGATAATCCGGTGCTGAAGGTTCGTGAGGGATCTGGTCTCCAGGCGTCCGGTGAAAGCGGCACCATTACGTTCACGACGAGCGGCGATAAGTACGCTGGTGACTGGGTGATGCTCGGTGAGAACTTCAACGGTGCGAACTTGTCTGCGCTGTCCATGTATAACTACTTGAACACGACGTTCGACAAGAACTCGGCAACCACCTACTCGTCGAGCAACGCGGTGTCGTCTGCTACTCGTGAGTACCACAACTCGGTGAACCTGGTTGGTTCTGCTGGCGTGAGCTGGTTGTACTGGGTGAACGGTGCTGTGACTCTGCTCTGCTTCATTGTGCTCGGTTTGGGTTACGCATTCGGTATGTTCACCGGTGCGATCAAGAACTCGATGCACATCATTACGGCGGTTCCGTTCGCAACGCTGGGTTCCATGGCAGGTATCGCGAAGGTGGTTATCTACACCTTTACGATGATTACCGAGATCATCGCAACCATGTTTATCTACCGTCTCGTCCAGGAGATTATTCTGTCGATTCCGAGCATCTTCGAAGGTGGCTTGGAGCACATGTTCAACAGCATGGGCGGCTTCGGCGTCTACCTGAAGAACAGCGGTAACGTCACGCTCTTTACGTCGCTGGTGTCCACTGTGCTGCTGATTCTGTTGACGTGGAAGATGATGCACTTCCGTGGTGCGTTCGTGAAGGGTTTCAACGAGGCTGTCACGAAGATTGTCGATAAGTTCCTGGACACGAATGTTGCTCCCCCTGCTGGCGGCGGTAAGCTTATGCCTGCTCTGGCTGGTGGCGTTGGCGCAGGCGTTGGCTCTGCTGCTGCGAACCGTCTGATGAGTGGTCGCGGCGGTCTGGGCTTTGGTTCGGGTCGCGGCGGTGCATCGAGCGGCCTCATGGCTGGCTCCGGTGGCATCCAAGATGGAAACGGCGGTGTCTCGGGTATGGGCGGTGGATCGATGCTCTCGATCAACGGCACGGATGGTCCCGGTCCCGATGAGATCGGCCCTGGTGCATCCGGTGGTGATCCTAATGCTCCTGGTGGCGGTGGCGGCGGTTTGCTGCTCAGCGACGGGTCGGGCGGTGTGAACGTCGACAACAGCACAAGCAATGACAACTCCAGCGCACTGATGACATCCGAGTCGGATCGTCAGCTCGCAAGCGAGGTTGATGCACGCGGTGGTCTGTCTGAGCCCGCTCAGATTGAGGCTGGTCCGCAGGCTGATGCTGCCGCTTCGAGCAAGGTCGCCAACAACGCCGATGATGCTATGAGTGAGACGGCAGGGTCGATTCAGTCGACGATGGATGCTCATAACAAGGCTGATAAGGCGCGTGTTGATCAGGCAACCTCTGGTGTGAAGGCCGTGTGGCACGGTGGTAAGGCAGCTGCCAAGGCTTACTCCGGTGATGTCGCAGGCGCTGCTCAGGATGGCCAGAAGGCCCTGGGTGATGTCCAGAGTGCTCAGACCAAGGGTCAGGAGGCGAAGGCTCACCGTCAGTCAGCTGAGGCTCCGCGTCCTGTTCAGCCAGCGCGTCAGAGCCAACCACAGCAGACTCAGTCTCAGCCGCAGCGTGGTGCTGTGGGTGCCCAGCGACAGGCTCCTGCTCAGGCTCAGCAGCCTCGTCAGCCGAAGCTTCAGCAGTCGCAGCAGGCTCCGGCACAGACTGCATCCCCTGCTCCGTCGCGACCGGCACCGTCTCGCGGTGGTAGCTCGCGTTCGCTGAGTGCACCTCGTCAGGGTGCGTCTGGCAAGGCGAGCAAGGTCAGCAAGGCAGGCAAGGGTCTGAAAGGCCCGAAGCCGTCGGGTGGATCATCGATGCCGCCGATGCCTTCGTAAGAGTGTTCATGTGACACTCATGACGCCCTCGATTATGCTGGATCTCCAGTGTGATCGAGGGCGTTTCACTTGCTCGATGCACGTGGGTTGTGTAGTATGTATCTAGGTCATGAGTGTAGGCATCTGACAACCAGCCGGGCTCTGGCCAGATGCAACATGTACAACTACTTCTGAATGAAAGGAGAGATCATATGTCTCTCGATATTCTTGCTACTCAGACGCTGAACGTTCTCGATGCCCAGGCGAATCGTGCACTGTTCGCAATCGCAGATAATCCGCTTGTTGCGGACTGGGATCTGAAGAGCTTCCTCGTCAATGCGACGACCTACATCAAGTTCATTGGTGGTCTGGTCATCGTTCTGCTTGGCACGGCCGCCGTTGTGTGGGGTGCCTACAAGTTCTTCAGCAAGTTGTTCGGCGGTCAGTCCGCCGCGCAGACTTCCTGGGTCACTGTCGCGCTGCTCATCATTATCGGTGGTGCAGCCATGGCCGGTGGTGGATCCCTCGTCTTCGGTATCGCTGAGGGCGGTAAGACCACGATCGAAGACCTTGGAGGCGGCACGATTCTGCCGTATCTTCTGACCATGTTCTGATAACACAACCGATGGTCAAGATGGTCAAAAGGTCACTGTGACAGCCGGGGCCGGTCTATCCGGCTCCGGCTGTTGCTATCCACACGTTCACTCCCGGATTAAAGATAAAACGCAGAACACGAATCGAAAGGATCACAATATGGCATGGGGTAAAAACAAGAACGGTAAGAACGAGCATGCGTCTCAGAATGAGTCTGTGAATGACGTTCAAGATGATGCTGCCATGGACGCAGTAGAGGCTGACGGTGCTCCGTCCGGTTTCGCTGCGAAGTTCAAGGCATTCCAGACTCGCTTCAAGTTTGATTCGCACCACGCGATGGAGCGATTTGGTGTTGCCGTGGCTGTGTTCAGTCTGACGGGCGCAGCACTGCTGACTGGCGCAGGCGTGTCGTCGTACACGAACGCTCAGGAACAGCTCAGCGCGACGGCGATGTACACGCAGAGTTTTACGACCTCTCGCACGCAGGCAACCGGTCGCGTGATGGGTGTGTACACTGATCCGTCTAAGACTCGCACAATGGTGCTTCTCAACGCCCGTGACGAGGCACGTCTTCCTGCGAACGCGGATGACTACCAGGTGTTCCTGACGGGCACCGATCGCGAGCTCCATCAGCACTCGTTGAAGGGTAAGTCGATCACGGCTCGTTACGTGACGTTTGGTAACAACGCCAAGTACATGGCGGTTGTTCTGGATAACCCGAACGGTTTCGATCTCCAGATTCTCGATATGACGATTCGCATCAATCGAGAGATCTCCTACAAGGAGGGTGAGGGCGCGGCCAGTGAGCCCCAGTCCGGTGGATCGTCTTCGTCGAAGACTGATCCCAACGCAGGCGATAAGTCTTTCCAGCAGTACGATCAGATGCGTATTGCGTTCAACCCTGTGGCATCGGGATCTGTCCGCATGAACCTTGGAACGGCTGGCACTGAGTTCAACGCAGGCGATGTCTACCACGAGGCTGTGACTCGTGATGCTGAGCAGAAGCTGCGTGATGAGATGGATGGCCAGTTGCTTCAGATGAAGGCTGATCTGGCGAAGATCGATCAGTACACCTCGCAGATCTCTACGACTTCTGTGAACGATCGTGGCACGATGCTTCAGCTCAATGAGCCTGTCGTTCCCGATGTCATCGCAGGCGATCAGGTGACCGGTCAGGATGCGAAGAGCAGCAAGACCGGTGAGTCGACGTTGTTCTTGTCGTCCAAGACTGTTGTGCCCGGTGGCTATGACTTCGATTGGCGACATGGCACTGTGAACGAGGGTTACCTCGACCAGGTTGTCCCTAAGGGCATGAGCTACGTGGACTTCATGAAGTCTCAGGCTGCGCTGTCGACTGGTTCGCCGGATTGGCAGAAGGTTGAGTTTACTCTGACCAATGGCACGCCGTTGACCGCGTACACGAACCGTGACACGTTCGTGAAGCCATTGCTGGATTTGCGTAGCAATCTCATCACGTCGTGGCAGACCTATTACGACCACAAGAAGGCGTACCAGGTCACGTCCTACAACGATCTGCTCAATCTGGAGATCGAGCTGCGTAATGTGCGAACGAACACAGTGCAGAATACAAATGCCGATGTGCTGACGTTGTACTGAGTGCGGGACGTAACGAAACGAACGAAAAGGAGATAGGTATGAAACCAGAGGGGATTGAAAAGCTCCCTCAGAGTCAGGATGCCGGTATTGAACCGTCTGCTCAGCCTAATGAGCCCATGGACACGGGAACTGACACAGGAGCGAACGGTACCGATGTGATGGGTTCTGGTGGCGCTGAGCCCGGTGACGGTGGTCTGCTGGGTGACGGTATCCAGGGAGGCCAGGGTCAGGGCGGTGCTCGTAAGGCTGCGACCGGAGCTGCTGCCGGAGCAGCGGCTCCTGCTGCGGCGCAAGCTGCTGCGCTGACTGTGTTCCTCAATTGGCTCAAGACGGTGATGATGTCGATCATGGCAGCGGCTCAGTCACTGTGGTCTGCGATCACAGGTGCTGTTGTTGCAGCAGCAAAGGCTGTCGTTGGTTTCTTCACGGGAGCCGGTGCAGCTGTTGCCAGCGCACTAGGCGGAGCTGTATCGGCTGCTACTGCGACTGTCGCAACAGTCACAGCAGCGGTTGTTGGTGCGGTTGCGGTCATCACCGGTGGTGCAGTTGCTCTGCGTGACGGCGATATGGCTGCTCGTAACGATGGGTTGCTGGAATCATGCACCGTTGCTGTTGAAAACGCAGCAAAGGCAGCAGATGGCGCTGTTGGCGATGTCTCGGCTAAGACTGAAGAGAACGCGAAGACTGTCTACTCTGTACTTTCGGCGTGGGGTATGTCGGATGAGAATATCGCCGGTGTTCTGGGCAACTGGTCCCATGAATCCGGCATTGATCCGACCGGTGTGGAGACGATCTTTGACGAGAAGTTCACGATCGGTCCTCGTAAGCAGGACGCTGAGGCCAAGGGCTTCAAGATTGCACAGGTTGATCCTGCGTATTCTGCGCGTTTCCCTGCGATCGATCTCATGGGTATTGGCCTGGGACAGTGGACCAATGGTCGTAACGCACTGCTCACCGAGTATGCGCAGTCGATTGGTAAGCCGTGGTCGACGCTGGAAACCCAGCTCGGCTTCATGATCTCCAAGGACGATCCGGCTCGTGTGGCTCAGGTGAAGGCTCTGATCGACAACTCCGAGGGTGGTAGTGTCTCTGCGTCGACCTCGTACTTCCTCACGAAGTGGGAGGGTATCAACGACGGCACTCTGGGCTCTCGTGAGTCCGCTGCTGGTACCTGGTTTGCCAAGATGGGCGGCTGGGAGAAGAACAAGTCTCTGGCTGATTCGATCCTTGCTCAGTCGGGCAGCGCTGTGACGGGTGCGAATAACAGCTCTGTTGCTGCTGCCGCCAGCAAGTGCAAGTCGCACGGCGGCAAGGTGGATAACTCCACGATGGTCAAGGCTGCGATCTCTTACGCATGGCCGTACAACGACGATGGTAAGGGTAACGATGGCACCGACATCTACAAGTACCTCCACAAGGAGGTGCTCGGTGAGTCGGATAACTACTTCGCTTCGTGTGACCGCACCGTTGCCACGGCTGTTCGCTGGTCTGGTACTGACGATACGTACCCGGCTGGTGGCGTGTCCAACCAGCTAGAGTATCTTCAGGGTCAGGGCGGTTCGAAGTGGACCAAGATCGACTACAACGGCGATAAGAGCAAGCTTCAGCCCGGTGACATCCTCCTGCGTACGACCGGCGGTGTGTCGCACACGGTCATGTATGTGGGTGAGGATTCTGTGAAGGAAGTCTGGGGCGAGGGTAACTACGAGCCCCAAGGCGAGATCGTCTCGGGTTCGCTCAACGATCGCGCTCCGACAGTGGGCCAGTTCTACACTGGTTCGACGGGTCTCGATACGGACTACGTGGCGTACCGAAACACCACGAAGGAGTCTTCCTCGAAGTTTGCATCGGTGACGGTTCCGTCCACGATGCAAAAGGGTCAGGGCGATAAGAACTCTCGTCTGACCCCTGGTCCGTGATCATGTAGCATCACTCATGGCACCCCGTACTGGATGATTGCATCTGGTACGGGGTGTTGTGATACAATTGATTATGTTGATACACGAGTGAAATCACGTCAATGGAAAAGAGATAGAGAAAGGGAGTGATGACCATGGCGGATCGAATGAGCAAGCTCAGTGAATGGGCGAAGACACCAACGCCGAAAACGCATTGGAAGAGTGGCCAGGAATTGGCCGATGAGCTTGAACGTAAGAAGGCTCAGCGCGCCGAAAAGAAGGCTCACGACGACGGTGACGGTAAGAAGCGTCGTATCGATCTGAAGATCGCAGCGGGCTTGGGCCTGGCTGCGATGGGAATCGGCATTGCGATTGTTGGTACTCAGAGTGCTCCGATCGATCGAAGCGCTGAGATCCAAACGTTGACTGCGCAGGTTGCCCAAGCTCAGCAGGCATCCGAGGTTGTGCCCGATGTCGAGGGTGCGAAGGCGGCTGTGAATTCTCTCCAGGAGAAGAGCCAGCAGGTGGCTGATCTCCAGAACGAATACCGTGGATGGTCGACGAGCACCTCGGACGCAGATGCGCAGCGTGTGGCTGATCTACATGCTCGGCTTGCCGAGTTTGTACCTGATGGTGCTGCTGTGCGTTGGTACGCGCCACTGGCAAAAGACGCCTCGGGTCAGACGAGTGCCTTGCCCGCTGATCAGTACGAATGGGAATCGGTTGTCACGTACGGCGTGACAGACACGTCGGCACTGCCGATTGCATGGCTGTGCAAGAGTTCTGACGGCACGCTGTTGGCGTGGACGACGGCTACGTATGATGCTGCCTCGGGTACGTTCTCCGGTGTCCACACCGGAGTGACGACCGCTGGTGCGCGTTTGCTTGTCAGCGATGACACTGCTCATGAGAACGGAGTTGGTTGAGATGCAAGAGAACAAGAAGACGCCTGTTATTGCACGGTTCGGTGCGCTGATCGCAGGAAGCGCGATCCTCCTGGGTGGTGTCGGTGTTGCGGCAACGCACAGTGACCATGTGGCCGATGAGAATGCTCGCAACGAGGCTCAGGTGCAGCAGCTGCAATCGCAGCTCTCGTCGCTGGAAACGTCGACGACGAACAACCAAGAGGTTGTTTCGTCTGAGGCAACGGGTATGTCCCCGGCGCGTAAGCACAGCGATGACGAGAATATGAAGGCGATCATGAAGCAGGCGCTGACGTGGTCGAATGGCAACGAGTACATCTCTGCGCGACAGGCTCTCATTGATCGTTGGCATCTGGATGAGACCTCTCAGTTCCTCACGGTGTTCATGCCGGGGGAGGATGCAGGAGCCTGGCGTACGGACTCGTCCGGTAAGACGTATTTCGCTTATGAGGGCGCAAACTCGTCCCTCGACAGTTTCACGACCTCTGTGACAGACGTTGACGGCACGAAGTATACGTACTTTGCTGTCGTTGGTATTACGACCACGAGCACCGATGGCAAGGCGACGAGCACGTCGTACTCCACGATGCGTTACACGCTTGATAGCGATGGTTCGATCTCGGACATCACCGGTTGGGCCGGTGCTCCGGGACGCGATCGAACCTACTGAGCGATGATGGGTGCGGTCCCACTCGTTCTTCCACTTTTTCACCAATAACCTGAAAGGAATCTGTTATGAATCTGTCTTCTCTCATTAACACTGCTCGCACTCCTATGACGCTCGATGAGAAGGGTTCGATTAAGCGCAGTGCTCGCATGGGTGTCTACGTTGTGGCGCGTGTTATCGGCTTTGTTTCGTGGGTTCTTGTGAGCCTATGGATCATGCTGTGGGGTGCCCTGAAGGTCATCCCGAACATGGGTCGTCTTGTTCAAGATGGTCTTGGCGTGACGAGCGCGAATGCCCCGAGTACGGAAGCTTTCATCGCGTACTGGGTTGCTCCTATGCTGCTCATTACGATCGTGATCTCGGCTGGTGTGATCTGGCTGTGCGCACTGGGTCATCGTGGTATGAACAAGGTGTTTGCAGCGATGCGCCGTTGGGTTGATCGTGCTGAGTTCGACACGGGTGCCAAGGCCATTGATAAGTCCGACAAGTCTGAGAAGAAGGCGAAGAAGGCAGAGAAGAAGTCTCGCCAACGCTGATCGCGTTGGGGTATCCACCAACCAACAAAGAAAGAAGGAACATGAGTACAGTAACAGGCATGAAGCGCTCCAACCGTTGGGCGCGACACGCGCTATCGATGCGAGGCGTTGAGTCTCGTGAGGTCAAGGGTGAAGCTGACATCAAGGTGCTCGTTGACACCTTGTACTTCACCAATCATGGGGCCAGGTCGAATTACCGACCTGTCCTCCACGTCCGAGGTCGTCTTGTGGGACTTGTCCCCTACGGATCGCCTGAGATCGCCTATGGCGTGACAGAGGTGGATTTCGATCAGATGGACGGCGGTGCGACAACCGTCGATGCATTCTACGAGTTCACCGACGAGCAGCTCGTGTCGCTGGTCGAAAAGGGTTTCTTCAACGAGGGCTTTGAGCCACCCAGCGATCTGCTCAACCAGGTGTGGATGCTCCCGGCTCACTATGAAGGTGTTGTTATCGCACCTCGTAACGAGAACGAAGCACCCCTGGCATTCCTCGATGTCGTCGATCGGGATGGTCTGGTCGTTGATGCTGTGACATCGGGTCTGGATCTGTCCGACTACTTCCCGGACTACCTCGCTCAGATCCGTGCTCGTGATCATGAGAGCGAGAAGGCTGTCGATCATGCGCTGGAGCGCACGGATCACGTGAATGATGTCTTTGCTGGGATGGAGTCTCAGTTCGATGACGAGGGTACCGATGGTCGCACCAACGAGGCCGAGGGTGCATCGATCGCTCAGGCTCTCAGCGGTGAGTCGACCGTGCTGCCCGTCATGGACTCGCCTCTCTTCGATGCGCTCATGCGCAACGCTCAGGCGGCTCAGCAGGCGCAGGAGACTGAGCCGGAGATTGAGGCTGAATCCGAGATCCAGTCCGCGCCTGAGGTCGAGGCTCAGCCTGAGGTCGTTGACGACGCTGAGAACCAGCGCGCAACCCTGACGACCGATACTCTGGCGTTGACCTTCCGTGAGGTCGTGGCCGATGTCATCAACACCTCGGTTGCTCAGAACGCGCCTGAGATTCTGGCTCAGCCCGAGGTTGATTCGATCGAGGATCTGCACGAGGCTGTCGCTGATGCTGAACGAGACACGGAGCGCAAGCGTCTGTCGGCTCGTGAGGCTGTTGAGGCGGCGGCACCGGTCGCAACGGCGGACGAGATTGATGCTGCTGATCTCGATGATCCAGAATTCTGACATCATGAGCAGCAAGTAATGACAGGGGCGGTGGGGCATACCTGCCGCCCCTGTCGGCACTGCACTGTATGTATTCAACGATCTTTATTTAAAAAATAGATGCGATTTGAAGTAACTTGAAAGAAAGGTGTGTCGATACCGATGAGCTTGAAGCAGAGCATTGTTGTTGTCAACGAGTTCAGTGTGCCAACCCCAGGCTCGGGCAAGCATGGTGGTTCTCGTGGTGGCACACCCGGTGCTTACGTGATGCGCTATATGGCTCGTAAAGGCGCAACTGAGCCTGTGACGCCTATTCGTCGACGTGACACTGAGGATTTCATCCTGCGCTATATGGCACGAGAGAGCGCCACCGAGAAAGCCGTGTCGAGGCATCAGCTCAAAGACAACGTGCTGCATGTGTCCGGTCAAGGCGGCGTTGCATTCGGTTATGGTCAGCCGTCGTTGTCTGATGAAGGCGTGCGCCGTGCCAGTGCTGACATTCAGCGTTTGTTCGACAAGGGGCACACGGTGATGAAAACCGTGCTGTCTTTCAGCCCTGAGTATCTTCAGGAGACGGGCGTCGTCCCCAAGGGCTTCGTCGCACAGAACAAGGGCGATTACCGAGGTCATATCGACCAGATGCGTCTGCGTATGGCAATCATGCATGGTTTGGGGCGTATGGGGCATCGTTTTGATGACCTGCGCTATGTGGGCGTCATCCAGGTTGATACCCTGCATGTTCACTGCCACCTTGCCATGGTTGATGCTGGGCTCGGTCGACGTGTGCGTACAGAGAAGGGCATGCAACAGAAGGGCAAGCTCACCAGCACGGATATATCGCTCTTGCGACGAGGTGTTGACTCGTGGCTTGATGAGAACCAGCATGTGGCACACATGTCCAGTGCCGTGGGCTATGAGCGCATGAACGTTGCTGCGTTCGTGAAGCGTTGGGCTCATGAGAAGGTGCTCGATGAGTCACTACCCCAGTTGTTGTTGGCGTGTCTGCCTGCTGACAAGACGCTGTGGCGTTACGGGTCTCATCGACCGGAGATGCGACGTGCGAACAGTGTTGCGACAGAGCTCGTCACTGAGTTGCTCGATCGCCCTGGTTCCCCCATGGGATCAGCCATGATCGCTGTGGAGACATATGCGAACCGTCGTGCTCATCGCGAAGGTCTGAGCGATCAGGAGAAACGAGCGCTGATCCATCGTGGCCATGAGACGATCATGGCGCGTAGCATTAACGGTTTGTATCAAGTGCTGCAATCTCTTCCACCCGAGGCTCTTTCTGTACGTACACCGATGCTCACTGTGATGAGCCAGGATGTCGAGACGCTCATGGCAATGCAATCTCAGCGTATGAAGACTCAGGCTCAGGGTGTGAGCGCTGATGATGATCTGGTTGGATTCTCACTGCGCCTTCGATCGTATGGAGCTCGTCTACGGGAACATGATACACAGCGTGAGTATTGGCGTATGCGTGCCGCTGACTGGGAAGCCGGTCTTCAGGCAGGCGCAGTATCCCCGCAGTCTGAGGTGATGCACAGGCTGTATCTGGAAGAAGAGGAATACCACGCTCGTTGCGTGAGTAAGTACCGATCGTTGCTCGGGCCACTAGCGGTAGGTGTCGACGGGCAGCACCGCGATGACGACTCGTGGAAAGACGTGTTGGAGTCGGTGGATAAGCGACGCGAGGCAGTCGTGGGTCTCGAAGCTCTGCTGGCAGATCGCTCGATTCCGAAGATGAAGGATGCTGATGAAGCTGAAAAGCTTGGTGTTGCTGCTCACGGCGTGAGCGGTGGACGCTTGCTGGTAGCTGGCGGCAAAGCTGGTCGGACTACTTTGAAGCAACGCTTGGAGCGAGCTCGCGCATCGCTGGCGTCTCGAACAGCCGATCTTGTGTCGATGCTGTCCGGGAAAGGACTTGTATTGCAAGCGATACAAGATGATGCGCGGGACAGTAATGAGGATAGTCAGGACGATCGTGGTGCCATGAGCGTGGTGCCAGGGGAGCGATGGGCACTGTCTCAGACGAAGGGTATGGATCTGCACGACGTGCGCTCGGATACTGTTGTGGATATGGCGCTTGGTCGCCATGTTGCTGATCGGTTTGTGACCTGGGCTCACAGGCGTCAACGTCTCATCGACGATGCACAAACGTATCTGCATGAGTCTGGTCAGGAAGACATCATCGAGATGGTTCTCCCTCTTGATGATACCCGTCGTATGAATCGCGTTGCTGATGATCTGGAACGCCAGATGTCAGCGAAGAAGACAGGGGATCTTATTCTCACGAGTGCTCTCAGTGATGTGGTGCCAGTAGCGAAACGTGTTCGCCGTAGCGCAACGGTGACGTTCGATGAAGGTCTTGCCGGAATCGTGCGGACAAGCACGTGGAGCGAGACTGAGCGTTTGGTACCTCAGCTGGAACAGGTGTTGGAAGAGAGCGAGACTTCATCGATGGATTCCGTGGATTCGATGGAATTGGGATGAGATTCGCCTTGACATTCAGGATTTCTTTCATCTATGATGAGAGAGCGCTGCATGGAACAAGTCCATGTATGTGAGAGGGCTGATTAACCCTCGACCGACATCCTGCGGGATGAGATGAGAAAGGAGGGTGGTCATTATGGCTACTCTACGTGGTAAGGGTTCGATGAAGTCGGTGGAACTGGTCGTTGTGGAGTATCCCAACGCTCATTCCAAGGATGGCAAGCGTGCCTTCCTCGACGTGATGGTTCGACCTGTTGAGGGCGCTGCTCATCAGCGAGTTCCTCACCTGGTTTCGACCAAGAAGGAACTCGACGGTAAGACCGTCTACGATCATCAGGCTGGCTACAGCGCTTCTCAGCGCGATGCGTTCGTTGCGGCTGCGGGCGATAACATCGTCCAGATGCCGGATCGCAACGGTCGACCTGGTCCGACTGTTTACGCCATTCAGGCGGATGTCATGTCCGCTTCTGGCAAGCAGACCGGCTTGGTCATCAACTCTAAGACGGTGAAGCCGTCCGAGTTGGAGCCGATCGACGAGAACATTCTCGATACGATCTACGCCGCTTCCAAGGCTGCTGCTGAGGCCGACAAGGCCCGCAAGGCGGCTGAGAAGGAGGCGCAGACCGAGGCTGCTGCCGAGGCCCAGGTTTCTGAGCCTGAGGCCGAAGAGGTTGCCGAGATCGATGAGCCTGAGTTCTGATCGAACCTGATCTTTCACGGTGCCGCCCCTGCTGGTTTTTCCAGTGGGGGCGGTTTCCTGTTTCTATAGCAGTCCCTAATTATGCTAGAATGACTGGTACACCAGCCTAATCGATTGAAAGATGGAGGAAAGATTTGTTTGATGATGATCGTTTGAACGATGCATATCCGTTGCTTCGGGATTTTGCGGCTAAGCTTGCGCCGCCTGCTCGTGACATCGTGGGCCGAGAGAATGAGAAGATCTCTCTCATGAGCTCTCTGGCTCGCCCTGAGATGTGTAACGTGATTCTGTTGGCCCCACCTGGTACCGGTAAGGCTCATCCGAATGATGAGTTGATCCCTGTTGCCGATGAGCGTGGATACGTGCGTGTGGGTCTGCTCAAGGTGGGCGATCGTGTGTTTGATGAGCACGGTGAGCCTGTGACCGTGACGGGTGTGTTCCCTCAGGGGATCAAGCGCGAGTACGTTGTGGTGACGAACTATGGCGATCAGGTGCGCTGCAACGATGAGCACCTGTGGACGGTGCGCTCTGTCAATGAGACAGATGGTGATGCAGAGGGTGCGCAGCAAACGATGTCGCTGCGTGAGATCATGGATGTGGGACTTATCGGCCCCGATGGCGCACTCATCTGGCAGCTTCCTGCCTCTGGAGCACTTGTGCGACAGAGTCGTCTTCTCCCGGTTGACCCTTATGTGTGTGGTGCGCTGCTGGGCTGGGGCGTTCGCATCGATGAGCGTGGGTACGTGACCGTTCCCAATGAGATGCCCGATGAAGTCTTTGCGGCTATCGAGGATCGCATGGGGTGGGAGCGCGTGCATGATGGTGGTGAGCGTTCGACGTTTATCAACCGTGCGACAGGTAAGCGTCTGACGCCTGATGAGGTGATGACTCATCCGGTGATGACGAGTGTCATCGTCAAGCCAGAGAATCAGCGTCATATTCCGTACACGTACATCACCAGCTCGGTGAAGGATCGAGAGACTGTGCTACGAGCACTGCGAGACAGTGAGTCGTACCGTCTGTCCCAAGGGACTGCATGGGTTGTTGATGCTGATATGCGTGAGCTAGAGCGTTCTCTCGATGTAACTGGTGATATGATCGCTGAAGTGATCGACACTGGTCGTGACGTCGAGATGACGTGCATCATGGTCGACTCTGAGACGCACCTGTATCAGGTGGGTCGAGCTCACGTTGTTACGCACAACACGGTGCTGGTGCAGTCTTGTATGCAGGATGATCCAGAACGGATTTATTTGGAAGTCGACATGGCGAAGATGATCGCTAACCTGTCGAATCCTGAAGAGATGGCGGCGCGCCTCAAGGCTCTGTTCGACGAGGCTGAGAGTTTCTCGCAAGCCGAGGGTCGAGAGATCGTACTGTTCATTGACGAGTTCCATCAGGTGGTGCAGCTCTCTGCTGCTGCTGTGGAAGCGCTGAAGCCGTTGCTTGCTGCCTCTGGTTCGCGTGGTATTAAGGTCATTGCTGCGACCACGTATGACGAGTTCAATGCTCATATCGCATCGAATCTGCCGCTTGTGGAGCGACTGGCGCGTATCAACATTCCTCAGACGAATCGTGAGGTGACGATCGCGATTCTGAAGGGTATGGCGAAGAAGTATGATGTCGATGAGGGGATCTTCAACGATTCTCTGTACGAGCAGATCTTTGATTACACGAATCGATACGTCCCTGCCTCCGTGCAGCCTCGTAAGTCGATCCGTGTGCTCGATGCGATGGTGGGACGCCATCGTTACCTGGGTGAGCGAATGGACAAGAAGCTCCTTGCGGAGGTTCTCAAGATCGAGTTTGGTGTTGAGGTGGAGATTGACGTTGATGCCACAGAGATCAAGTCTGAACTGGATAAGCGCGTGTTCAGTCAGGACTTTGCCACCACATCGATCGCTCGTCGTTTGCAGCTGTGTGTTGCGGGTCTGAATGACCCGAATAAGCCGATGTCATCACTGCTGTTCACTGGAGCCACAGGTACGGGCAAAGGGACTTTGGTCAACGAGCGGATTCCGGTGTTCACCGAAGACGGTTCTGTGTCATGGAAACGAGCAGGTGATCTTGTTCCTGGCGATAAGGTGTTCGATCAGTACGGGCAACCTGAGACGATTCTCGGTGTGTTTCCTCAGCCTGTTCAGGATGTTTACCGTGTGCATCTCAGCGATGGTCGTTCGTTGGTTACGGATGGTCCACATTTGTGGGGCGTATATCCAACCAAGCGTGATCGTGAATTGGGAATGGTTGTGATGAGCACGCAAACGCTTATGCAACGTTTGGCTCAACGTGAGACACAAGTTCGCGGTAAGACGCGTTTCTCGGTGCCTATGAATCGTGCTGTTCAGTGGCCTGAGCGTGAACTGAGTGTTGATCCCTACGCTGTGGGTGTGATGATTGCCGATGGATGTTTGTCGCCAACGGTCAAGGCTCTGACGATCTCATCTAATGACGAATTTGTCATTGCGAAGTTTGCTCAGCGTATTGGTTCTGCTGATTATCGATCGGTTCTTACACACAAGGATCGAAAGAATGGTGGGAACTATAGTTGGGTTTTCCCCACTGGGGAAAAGATCGGCAACAAGGATCGTTTGGTACAAAAGGCGAGCCTTATCTCATCGTTTGAGGGCTTGATGGATCGTTACTCAAAGGAACGGTTTATTCCTGATGAGTATATGGTGGCATCAGTTGAGCAGCGATGGGATCTGGTTCAGGGTTTGTTCGATTGCGATGGGACGATTCAGTCTAAGGATGGTGGTCGTTACAATGTGTCGTACTCAACTTCTTCGGAGAAGTTGGCATACCAGGTCCAAGAGCTGTTGCTGTCACTCGGTGTTATTTCCACAGTGACGTATGTTGATCGAGATAATGGTCAAGGTAGTGTTTCGCGTGAGTTTACGGTGCGTGTGCGTTCGGCTAATGCCGACAAGCATCGCTTCTTTAGCCTGCCTCGTAAACTTGAGATCGTTGAACGAGCTGCTCTTAGCCCGCGTAAGCATGTGTGGGATTACGACTATGTGGATATTGTGCGCGTGGAGAAACTTGATCGACAAGAAGCCACAGTGTGCATCTACGTTGATCACCCCGAGCACCTGTACCAAGCCGGTGATTTCATCGTGACGCATAACACCGAGGTCACCAAGCAGCTCGCAAAGATCCTGTTTGGTGATGATCAGCGACATCTTATTCGTTTCGATATGACCGAATGGGGTCGTGACGACAGTGTGGATCTGTTCCGCGAAGAGTTGTCGCGTCAGGTGTGGGCAACCAGTCACTGCGTGCTGCTCTTTGACGAGATCGAGAAGGCATCCCCACTTGTTGTACGTCTGCTGCTTCAGGTGCTCGATGATGGTCGACTCTCTGACAAAGACGGGCGACAGGTGTCGTTCCTGAACACCTACATCGTGTTGACGACGAACGCTGGTTCGGAGATCTACCGCACCATCGGTGAGTACAACGCTGATGATCATGGTAGTGAGGCCAGCATGCGTGAATATGAGAAGGTCATCGAAGAGTCCATCAAGAGCACGGATGGCGGTAAGTTCCCGCCTGAGCTCCTGGGACGTATCGATGCGATCGTGCCGTTCCAGCCGTTGTCACGTCCTACGTTGCGCAAGATCATGATGAAGAAGCTGAGTGCTCTCAAGGCCGATGTGAAGCGTAAGCACGGTATCGATCTGACGATCGATAAGCGTGTTGTCGACTTTCTGGTGGAAGACGAATCGCGTAGTGACTCTGATGCTGGTGGTGCACGTGACATGGTGCGTCGCATGCAGCGTTACCTTTCGACGGAAGTCGCAGCGTTCATCAACGAACACCCCGAGGAACGTGTGATCGCAGCCAAGATTGACGGCACGCTACGCAGCGAAGATGTGAATATTTTGAAGTCTGATGCTCGTGTGGTTGTCTTGCCATACGACAAGCCACAGGCTTAGTCATATCGAATCTGCTCGTATGCGAGCACATTTGGCACAAAGTGTGATACCCTCGTATACGAGTGCAAACACAGTGTGCTTGCCGGTACCTGCACACATTCCCAATGATGCAGGTACCGGCTCACATACAACCGAATCGATCGAAAGGATTTGTCTAGATGCTGTTTGGTAAGAAGGACGACACCAAGGTCGTCGACGAGCAGGTCGCTTCTGCCCCTGTTCTTGATAAGAAGGCTCAGAAGGCTGAGGCCAAGAAGGCCAAGGACTCTCTGGCGCTTGTCATCGATGAGACGGAGCCCGGTGCGGCTCTCGATCTCATCCGTAACAACGAGCGTTGGGCACTCCCCAATGGGGCTGGTGTCATCCTGTCTCTCCCCGTTGATGCACCCATCGAAGAAGGCGGTATCGGTGGCCTGGGCAAGGTCTCGTCCAAGGGGGACGAGAACAAAGGCTCGATTCTCCAGCGAATCGCTGACGATAAGATTCAGGTCCTGATGACCCAGGATATGCTTCGTCACAACATTTTGGGCATTATCCCCACAGAGCAGTCTCTGAGCCCCGAAGGCATGGGTGAGTACACCCTCTTCGACAAGGCTATTTTCATGCTCACGTCTGTTGACACGCGCGATGGGGCTCTCGTTGTGAACCCGATTCACTATGACGAACTGGCCGGTGTTCTCGACGTGCCTACTGGGGATGCCGATACGGTTACCCTGGCTCAGGCACAGGCTGTCTCGTCTGGTGCCGTGACTCTGTCGTCCTTGATCCCCTCGCTCTGGCGTCGTCTGGGCGGCGAGGTTGACACTGAGTCGGTTGATTCGGAGTCCGAGGATTTCGTTGAGGATATTCCTGCGCCGCCATCGGCCCCAATGAACGACGTAAACGACGCAGATGAGTCTCTGGAGAACGTTGACAATCTCCCGGATTTCGACCCTGACGAGGTTCCAGATGAGCCTCTGGAAGACGAGCTTCCGTTCGATGAGGACTCGTATGACGACGATGATGCTGACATTGAAGATCCGTTCAAGGATCTCGATGTTGCATCGGATGCTGACACTGAGTCGGTGGAGGATGTTACCGAGGTTGCAGAGAACCCCATTCCTGCCCCTGTCGTCGACAACCGTGTCTTCGATCGTGAGGCGGTGCGCAATACGATGGCGCGCAGGTTCCTCGATGAGGATCTGGGCTTCACTGTCGACATGACGCCGTTCAATGCTCTGTTCGGTCACGAAGAGGACGAAGCGAGTCGTTTCTCCCTTGACCATCTCAGCGATGAGAACTGGTTGGATGGTCAGATCAAGCTGCTGTCGCAGCAGGCGAATGATGCACTGGCTCAGCAGCGCCGTCGTGACATCGAAGAGCTGCGCGATCTTTACTTCTCGCTCGTGTCGAACACGGGTGACGAGATCGCTGCTCAGATGAGCACTGGACCTGGTGCTGACAACGTGTGGGCTCAGACGCTGGCTGAGGCTGATGCGAACGCTGAGAAGTCTCGTGAGAGCCTCGTGGACATCGTGGGTGCACAGCGCGCCGCCATCATCGCCAAGTACGAGAAGGATAAGGAAGAGGATGCGCAGGCTAAGGCCGTGGAGGCGAAGTCTCTCTACGACGTGCGGCACAAGCCCAGTCTCGATCGAGAACTCGATGAGATTGAACCGAATCTCCGTGCGACCATCGACGAGGATTACACTCTTCGTCGTCGCCAGATTCTCGATGCGCGCAAGCAGTCTGCGCAGGCTTCTTTCGACGCGGCTCTTACTCGCGTGATGGATCACCTGATTCAGAAGCGCTCTGAGCAGGTTGCCCGTGAAGCGGAGCTCATGGAGCAGTTCCGTGACGATATGGGTCAGTTCTTGGATGAGAATCGCAAGGAAGACATCGCTCGTGCCGAGGCTCTGCGAGAGCAGTTGTCTCGTGAGAATATCGTCGAGCAGAAGACTGCTGAATTTGCTGCTCGTGAGAAGGAGCTGCATGAGCAGATCGCGCGTGAGCGCGAAGAGGCCGAGAAGCGTGCTCTGGCTACTCAGGAGGAAACCAATAAGACTCTGGCGCGTATGCGTGAAGAGTGGGCTGTTCAGTTGGCTCAGGCCAAGGCTGAGGTCGAGCGTGCGAATGCGCGCACGGAAGAGGAAGCCGCTCGTGTGAATGTGGTGCGTGAGGAAATCTCGCGTCAGTATGAGAGCCAGATTGCTTTCCTGGAGAACGATCAGAAGACGCTGATGGCGCAGATGGACCGTGAGAGCCTTGTCGCCAAGCGCGCCAATCGTCTCTACATCGCCTTGGCGGTGCTGGTCGCTCTCGCGTTCCTCGCACTGGGTGTCATCGCTGGCATTCTGATTCACACTGCGTTCGGTGATGCACATACCGCAGCTGCGGCGATCGCTGATGTCTCGGCACAGGTGAGCACCAATAGCGCAGCATCAATCGGTGTGTAATGCACGATGGTGTGATCACATAGAACAAGAGGTGCGGTGAGGGTTATCCTTGCCGCACCTCTTTTCTGTGTCTTTATCATCGCTTTCTCTGGTATGATTAGGTTGGTGAATCAACCGAATCGAAACGACGTAAGAGAAAGGTAGAAAGGTGGTGCATATGGCTTTCGGACGAAAGAAATCCGGTGGAGCAGCGCCCCGTGAACACGGTAGCCAAGCGTGGAACCAGTTGGGTAAGCAGGATGAGCTTGACTCACTGGCTTATCAGGATGTTCATGGTGACCAGCAGCTAGAACGTAGTGACATCGAGGCAAAGATCTCTCCGGTGTCGCGCGAAGTCGCATCGGCTGTTGCCGGTGTGCTCGTCTTCATCCTCGTGTGGGCATTGTTCTCGTTTGGCACGATGGGTGTGACCATGGGCCGTGACGCCCTGTGGCGTTCGTCTGTTCCGAGCTACGCAGTACAGAACAAGGCTCTGACGAAGGAGCTGGGCAAGCCTGTGTGGAGCGAAGGGTGTTTCTCCCCAGCTCTGGAAACAGGTGAGATCGATACGTCCGATGAGACGTGCTATGAGGATGCTGAGGATGTTCCTGAGCCACAGTGGCACGTGGATGCCGTCGCAGCAGAAAAGGCTGATCGAGATGCTGAGTTGGCTCAGCGTCCGAACAGTGCGATCGGTTGGATGCTGTCGTTCGATTGGCTGAAGTTCGTCATGTCGTCGATTGCTGGTCTTGTTGTGTGGGGCTTGCTGCGTATGCGTTTGCTGCGCAACCTCAAGGCGCAGAATCTCATGCGCGATACCACTGACATCAACCAATACAAAAATGACCAGCACGTAGCACTCCCCGAAGAAGTGCGTGAGCGTTTCGATGTGGTGCCTGATGTGGGTGCGCACACGGGCGTGAGTGCAACGACGCTGATCTCTCACTCGATGGTTTCGAACAAGGGCATCGAGAAGGTCGCGTTTGCACAGCGTGCTGAGAAGGACATTCTCGATGAGGATGGCGATGTGGCTCTGTTCGAGGGAGAAGCTCTCACGGACGACAATGGCGATGTTGTGATCAAGATGGTTCCGATGTTTGACGAAGAGTTCGGCACAGCCCTGTGGAACGCATCAGGACTGCCGGATAACAAGCAACTGCGTCGCCGTCTCGATCCTCGTAACGTGCCGTACAACCCAGGCAATGCCAACCGAGATAAGCTCAAGGGTTTCAATACCCTGGCTGATCTGGTGAACGGTGAGTGGGAACTTCCAACGTATGAGCCACAGCGTCCGGCTGGCGTCTACTACGTGGATACAGCTCCTGCGAACACCATGATTCTGGCTATGACTCGTGCCGGTAAGGGTCAGACGTACATTGAGCCAATGCTCGATATTTGGATGCGTCAGAAGCGTCCAGACAACATGATCATCAATGATCCTAAGGGTGAGCTCTTGGTGAAGAACTACGTCCGTGCCACCATGCGTGGATTCCAGGTTGTGCAGTTCAATCTCATCAACGCGATGAAGACTGACATCTACAACCCTCTGGGAATGGCGGCTGAGGCTGCTCGTGAAGGCGATCAGACCAAGTGCGCGCTCTACGTTGAAAACATCGCAGACGTGTTCTTCCCTGTGGACGGCGCAGAAGACCCTGTGTGGCCGAATGCTGCAAACAACGCGTTCAAGCGTGCAGCATACGGCTTGATCGACTACTACCTGGAAGAAGAGCACCAGCTGCGTCAGTACGCGATGCGTCACGGTATGGATCAAAAGGTTCTGGAGCAGAAGCTTGATGCCATGTGGGGTAAGGTCACGCTCTACAACTGCTACCAGCTGTTCGTGCAGCTCACGAGTAAGAAGCGCAAGTCTCCGATGACTCAGGTAAACGAGCGCATCAAGAGCGGGTACTACGATCAACAGTCGTCCGATCCTGATGAAGTCGACGCTCTGATCGAGCACGATAAGATGCAAGCTGAGCGTATCGAGTTCCTGTGGGAAGGCAAGCCGGAATCTGACCTGCTCACCCTGTTCTTCAACGCTACTGAGGCATTGCCTCAGTCGACGATGCGTACGCTGATCGCTAACGCGAACAACGCGCTGCGTGCAATGGCAGGGGCTGAGAAGATGCTCGCGTCTGTGTACGGTATTGCCATTACGGCAATGAGCTTCTTTACTGATCCGACGATCTCGACGTTGACCTCTGGTACTCCGTCACAGAACACGGATCTTGGTGGCCTGTCGTTCCCTCGTCGCTTCGGTGTGCGTTTCGCTCAGAACTTCACCAAGCGTGATGGTCTCATTGGCGCTCAGGCGAAGTGGGATGCGTTCGATGATCCTGAGTTGAAGCACAATCTCGGTAAGGATTTTGAGCACGAAGATACCGTGGTTCGAGAAGGATGGGCTCGGTACTACTTCGACGGTAAGTTCCCTCACGATGTGGCGTACTTGCGACTGCGTTTGTTCAACCCTCAGACGGGTGTGTTGCTCAAAACGTTCTACTTCCAGTTCACGAAGGGATACCAACTCTCGTTGAATGGTCGTAAGTTCGTCAAGGATCCGATCACGGGTAACAAAATTATCCGTAATGGTGTTCTCGTGGAGATGGTGAAGGGTAAGAACGGGGTTCTTGTTCCTGGTCACCTGAGTTATCCGGCAACACGTCTGTTGGATAAGGCGGGGAGCCTCAAAACTGTACGAGAGAATGTTCCTGCGATTATTCTGTCGTCGGTTCGTTACTCGGAGCAGCCGAAGGCTGTGTTCTTGGTGACGCCACCTCACTTGATGAAGTACGCGAAGCTCGTACTGATTCTTGTGAAGCAGTTGGTGGATTTGAACTTCGACAAGTCGTACATGACAAAGGCGAACCAGAAACCGCTCTACAAGACGCGCTTCATGCTCGACGAGCTCGGTAACCTCCAGTCTGAGGGTCACGGTATTGCTGGCTTCGAGACCATGCTGTCGATTGGTCTGGGTCAGGAGCAGCAATTCACACTGATTCTTCAGACGTTGCAGCAGGCCAGAGACGTGTATGGCGACAGTGTAGACAAGATCATCCAGGGTAACGTGGCTAATATCGTGTTCCTGAAGTCGACGGACGACACGATGATTGAGACGCTGGCCAAGATGTCGGGTACTCGCCACCGTGCGGTGCGCGATTCGAAGACGGTGACTCAGGATACTGAGCGCCTCATCGAAGGCTTGAACGTCGAGGGCAAGGTGTCGTATACGATCAGTGCGAAGGAAGAAAGTGTCATCGGGTACAACGATCTGGCATTCTTGCCGGAACGTAACTCGATCATCTTCTCTGCGGGTATTTCCCCTATTTGGAACCGCAACGCTGAGATCTTGCCGATGTCGTGGCGCTTGTTCAGCAACACCATCAAACACCCTGGTCGTGAGTACTCACTTCAGACGATTCCGACCCTCTCGTCGGCGCTTGATTTCGATGTGCGTCTCAATCAGCCGAACTTCATGAAGATGCTCGATAAGCGTATCGAGCAGGCTGCGAATGCGGCTGAGGCGATGGAGTTGTACCAGGAGGCATACGATCTGGATGATTACGGCATCTCGATCCTGGATCCTGATGTGTACTCGGCTGAGGTCATGGACCTCATCGCGTCGATTGAGGAAGAGCGTAAGGGTCACGACATGGAGAACGAAGAGTACGACATGGACAGTGACGAGGCTCTGCGTGCTCAGTTGGGATCTGGCTACGATATGTTCAACGAGGATGACGAGATTAACGAAGATGTCCGAGAGGATCTCGCTGTTCGTCAGGAGATGTTGGCTGATCGAGCCAAGATGCGCTATGCGGAAGGTCAGATTAGCCGTGAGAATCTGATGAGCGAGAGCGGGCATGTGTTGCACCACCTCGATGGCGACATCGTTGCTGCGTATCGTGAAGCGAAGCACGCAATGGTGGATGATGCTCGGTTCTTCCGAACAGACGAGAACGGTTCGCTGTGCTCGCTGGATGGAAAGGTCTACATCAGTCAGGGTGTGTCGAGTGATGAGCTGCGTACTCTTCGGGATGCATCGTCTGATCAGACGAGCGGTGTGTATGCTGACGATGACTCGATCTCTGAGATCGAGGATCTAGGTTCGTGGCGAGTCCATGACGCGTTCTACAAGTTTTTGCACGGCTTGGAGTCGTGGGAGGATCTCGGCGGAGGTGCTTTCGATCGAGTTATTGCGCGAGTGTTTGAACGTCGTGAGAATGAGTGATCGACTGATGTAGTGCCATACACAGAGGGGGTAACTAGCTAGTTACCCCCTCTGTGTATTCAGCAGCGTTCAACGTGTTTGATCCATCGGGTCTTACCTGCGTCATAGATCCTGTGAGATCTATTGACGAAGCTTGATTCTGCCGGAACAGTATGGGCAACCGGTCTTTTTAGTTGTGCGGCTATACGGTGTTGCCTTCCACGTGTGATCAGAATTTGTGGAACACTGCCAGAGCACGGATGCGTTTGATCCCGGTTTGAGAGTGGTAGCGAGAGATTGATCAACGAGTTGTGCGGCTAGGTCGGGATGTGTGGTTGCCAAGTCGCTCTGACCAGAGACGGCGCGGCGACCTGAGCATTGAGGGCAGCGCGTCCCTTGGCGTGCGACGTTACTGAGTGGTGCAGTCCAGTGGTCGTGTGCGGGGTTACCACACCAGAATTCGACCTTCTTATTGGAAGACCCGGTAAGCTTTGTGCGTAGGCTTTTATCGACCATGAGAGCAGCTGCTTCGGGGTGAGTGGTGGCAACGTCGTTGACACCAGGAATGACAGTCTTTCCGTTACACACGCTGCACCCGGTGGGGTTTTTCGACGCAGTGCGGTTCATAGGGCTGGCCCACCACACGTGACGAGAATCAACAGGACAACGCCACTGGACTTTCTTGTCTGAACCGCGAGCGATCGATCGTAGAGATTGATCAACGAGCTGATCAGCGAGAGCGGGGTTGAATTGCTCAAGAGTCTGAGAGGGTTTTCGTGGCATGGTGTGCGCCTCCTTTTCAGATGGTGTTTATATGGTTCAGTGTATCATAGATGGGTTGCTATATACATTCGTTTCCCTTGTGTTTCCAGTCGAAATACGGTGTTTCGTCGGGTAGAATGGGAGGGTAATACCCGATCGATCCAGTGGATCGAAACTCCAGGAAGGAGAATGCGTTATGCAAACGCACAATGCCGGACTTCGGCGTTACATGTACGAGCATATGATCGCTCGTACAATCAATCGAACCTCAGAGTTGACCAAGACTCCGATTCTTGTATCTCAGGGTCGACGCCTGAGGGATCTCATGGAAGAGCGTCTCAACGAACAAGGCCGTTCTTTCAACGATGGTGATCTACCTGTTGCCGATGCGTTGGGCGCTATCCAGAGCGTTATGGAAGAGCATGTGCCTGGCTACAAGCCTTTGTTCCAGCCTGCCGATACGTCGAGTAAGGGCTACAAGGCTCTGTACGAAGAGTTCACGTCGATCGTGGGTCTGAAGGGCTCTGCTGGAGCTGCTGGACCGCGTCTGCCGATTTCTCCGTATGATCCTCGGTGGGGGAGCCGTCGCACTGTGAAGCAGGCGGGAACGTCTATCCTGTACGTGCTCGATGGTGACATCGCTGCGTACGCAGACGGTAAACCGAGCAACGTTGAGAAGGTGACGACTTCTGAGCTCACTCTGTACCGTCTGACGGACGAAGGGAAGGCGAAAGAAGCGGGTCGTGCGTTGAGCCTTGATGATGTCTCGGGTCTCACCGAGCTCATGGGTCGCATGTCGACGGCTGAGTACAATGAGGTTCGTCAGTGGGTGCTGGATGGGGCTCGCAACCCTGAAACGGGGCGCTACAACGCCCGTCAGTTCATGAGCACTGAGGCATTGGCTCGTTCGCGAGCTGTGCTCGATATGTTGGCGGAAGAGGGCATTCCGTACACGATCGAGAAGGATCTTCGCCCTGGCCAGATTCGTGCACGTTTGACGGGCACGAATATGACAGTGCGCCTCACCGATACCCGCGACAAAGAGCAGTGGGTGGGCCGTGTCTACGACAACGGTGCAACCCTGTATTTCTCCACGACTGCTCGTCGAGACAATAAGCAGTTGGCCTATACGCCAACTGTTGATGAGGTCTGCGATCTCGTGCGCGTTGCGCTGGGTCGACCGGTGGAGCGCAAAGACGGCAAGGGTCTCGTGGGCCGAGTGGGCGAGCGTCAGGCTCGTAACGGTAAGACGGTTCAAGAGTCGTATCTTTCCACTGGAACACTGACGAGTGCGTACAAGGACATGCCTGGCATGGATGGTGAGCAGATCGTGATTCGTCGTCAGATGAAGGAGCGTTCTGCGTTTTCGCGGTTCTTTGCCGATACGCCCGAAGGTCGTGAACAGGCATCCGGTTTCATTACCGGTGCTGTGCACAGCGCTCGTCACAATGTGATTGAGCAGCTCGATGTCGATGGTCTCATTCAGCAGTTGCGCGAGAACGAGGAAGCAGCGCGTGAGGGTACGTACATCCCCATGCTGTCTGGCGATCCTGATCTCGCGGCTGTTGGTCGCGCGTACTGGGATGTGCTTCGCGGTGCAGAGACAACTCTGCTGAAGCCCGAAGCTACGCGAGCTGAGTACGCTGAAGCGACAGGTCTGCTCGATGATATGGATCAAGAGAGCGATCTGTCTGGTGTTCACGATATGCTGGCTGGTTCTGTGGCGTACACGGGAACTCCTGAAGAGCGCGTCCGTGCGCATCTTCAGGATCTGCTCGATACCCAGATCGGTATCGATGCGCCCATCGACTCGGATGACTTTGTGTTCGATCCGGTGCGTGTCGCTCGTTACATGACGAGTGAGCACGGCCAGTGGCGCAACAACGATGATCTCGTGGCCGCTATGCGTTGCGCGGGTGTGCCTCAGGAGAAGATCGTCGGAGAGTCGTTCTACTCCAACACGTTCCGCGATCGACTGATCACCTTCGATGAGTCCACGGCTTTGCCGATGGATGTTGTGGAGGATGAGTTCACTCAGTCGATGCTTCAGGTTGTGTCTGACACGCTGGAGTCCTGCGCTGTGACGCCTGGTTCTATCCGTGTCGACGTCAACGGCGTTGTGGAGTGGACTGGCTCGATCATGCGCTCGCAAACTGGCAAAGAAGAGCCTGTGAGCGGTACGGTCGGACAGATCTTCGCTCGCGGCGAGAACGGTGAGATCATCACCCGTTTCAACTCTGGCAACGATCTGATGATCGTGCCTGGTTTTGACGCACGTGTGGTGGCACAGAAGCCTGGGGAGAACAAGTCCCTCGAAGAGCGCACCCGGCTGATCGGTTACGAGCAGCAGATGAGTGACGCGATTCGTTATCGAGTTCAGGCTGATGTGCTATCTGGTCGCTCTCGCGTTGGTGAACCTGCGTCGCTGAATAGCGTGTATCGTCGTCTGTCGGATACGCGTCACCGCGCGGATCACTACGAGCGAGCTCTCGAAGAGGGCATGGATCGGAAGATCCTTGATGCCATTCTTGCGACCGAAGCGCGTCGTGTGCGTTACCCGAACGCGTTGCGTGATGGGTCGACGATCGACGCTGACTTCCGCGCATCGCGTGCACGTGAACAGGGCATCGGCGGAGATCCGGCCAACGACACGACCATGGATCCATGGGTGTTGACCGGTGGTCGCAACATGTCACTGCTCAGCGAAGAAGCTGATGGCTACTTCGATCCGATCATGACATCGGGCGGTGTGAACCAGGGCGTGACTCGGTATCTGGTCTCTGGCGCACAGGTGAACCCTGACGGTTCGATCGTGCGTTCAAGTAAGGACGATCGTGCACCGCTCATGTTGACTGAGCAGGCTCAGCTCATGAGCTACGACCCGTTTGATCGTCAGCAGATGACGACCTCTAATCTCATGAACGCATCGTCTGTGACGAAGCCTGTGGGCACGGCGTTCATGACTGCTGGTGGTTGGACGATGGAGGACTCCATCGTTGTCTCGGCTGACTTTGCCAAGCAGTACCGCGTTCGCGGCACTGACGGTCAGATGCGCGATCTCATCGTTGGCGACAAGATCTCTGACATGCACGGCAACAAGGGTGTCATCTCACTCATTGTTGATCGCAATGCCGATCTGTCTCCTGATGAGATTGAAGAGTTGCATGGATCGACTGACATGATGACGCTCTTCCGGGAGAATCCGGGTCTGGATGTCGTCATGGCACCGTTTAGCGCCGTGTCTCGTTTCAACGGCGGCTCGGCACGTGAGGCGATGCAGGAGACTGCGCCGCTTCGCTTGCCCAACGGTACGACTGTTGAGGCCGGTATGGGTAAGGTGTCGTTCATCGGTACCCATATGACGGTCGATGCGAAGACTGCTGCGTATGACGAAGCCGCGATTCGGGCTGGCCAGGGCCGTAAGGCGTCGTCTCAGCTTGCGTGGGCGTTGCAGTCCCAGGGCTGTGATAAGGTGCTGGAGCAGATGTACGGTGGCAACCTACAAGCGTTGGCACAGCTGCGTGAGATGGCTCTGGTGTGCGGTTTGGACATCGAGCCTGATGGCACCTTGCGCGATGGTCATGATGATCTTGCTGTTGGTGGGCAGCGCCGTCTCATCGAGATGGGCGATGTGCCGCTCACTGAGCGTGGATCGTTCGACGTGCGTCGCGTTCGTAACGATTTCGCTTCGTTGATTGGTGACGCTGGTGGTGACATGGAGATTCCGTTCCCGCTGACGATGCCAACGGGTGCTCGTACGCCTCATGCGACTGATACTACGTGGCGTGTGCCTGTGTTGAGCTCGCATCTGCGATCGGGACAGGATCTCGACGATGGTACGTCGACGGTGCACGACTACACGTATCGCTATCTGGCGATCCGTGAATGGTCGCTGCGCTACAAGCATGCTGCCGATCGTGCTGTGTCTGGTGAATTGACTGGCAAGGAGCTGTCCGATGCTCGTCGAACGATGGCTGAGGCGATGCATCGCGCTCAGACTGCATACGACGGCATTGCACAAGACATTATGCGTCGCCGGTTCACCGGCAAGCGCAATGTCTTCAAGGAAGGTCTCATGGCTTCGCGTCTGCCGCATTCTGCGACGGCTGTGTGGACGGGTGATCCTCGTCTGGACATCGACCAGGTTGGTGTTGGCCCGGAGCTGGCGAAGAAACTGCACTTGCGCGATGGCGACTACGCGCTTGTGTGGCGTGATCCTGTTCTGCGTGATGCGGGCGTCCGCTACATGCGTGTTGCGATCGATGATCGCCTCACGGGTGTGAGTGTGAATCCAAACATGGTCAAGTGCTTCGACGGCGACTTCGACGGTGACTCTGTGGCCGTTGTGAAGTTGGGCGATGGTCCAGCACATGAGCAGGCATTGGAGCGTCTGACCGTCGAGGCTAATCTCATCGATTTGGGCCAGGGTATGGACGACGAGGGTCGTTACCCTCTGGCGATGCACAACGCGCTCGATGTGAAGGTGTCGCAGCACTATGATTCTTGTCATGCGGATGCGATGGATGAGGTTCATCAGCGCGCCAACGATGCGTACTACGATCTGACTGAAGGGGATGCTACTCGTGAGCAGTTCCTGGAGGCGGGTCGTGATGTCGTGGATTTGGCATCCTACATGTACCGTGATGCGCTCAAGAATCAGTACGGTGAGGCTGTGCTGTCGTTCGGTTCCGTTCAGGAGCACATGAAGTCTGTGGAGGCTGCATGTATCGAGACCGGCGCAAAGGGTTCGCCCAAGAAGATGTTGGATTACGCTCGGTACATCGGCTATGACCCCGAGAACCAGGTCGACCTGACGACCACGTGTGTGACTCGTGAGGACCAGCAGGGCACCATGTACGCAACGGCTGTGAAGTCGTTTGGTACCGGTGTCGCCGGTACGTTCTCTCAGCGTGGTGTACGAGCTCTTCGTAACGATGAGCTCAAGGCTGTGTTGGAGCTGACGTACCCGGTGACGCAGAGTATTCTGCAAGCCAAGCACGATCCGGTGGACGCTCGCAACCGTTACGAGTTGCTCATGGGTCCGGCGCGAAGCTTGTGGCGTGGTCAGATGATTGCACAGGATGCTAACGGTGTGTGGAACACCGTGACGGACGACGATCGTAAGCCGGTTCAGGCCACCAAGGATCAGTGGGTAGCTGCGTTCTCGCAGTTCTATGGTGATGCAGGTCTGGGTGTTGCCGTGAACAGCGACAACATTACCAAGGTTGCCAATGCGCTTAGCGATGGCAACGGAACGATGTTGAATTTGGAGGATGAGAAGGTCATTGAGCAGCTCGCTTCTCCGATGGATCGCCTGGCATACGGCGGTGACTTTACCACGATGCAAGCATTGGCCGATGCTCACGCTAACTTGTTCGAGGGTGAGTGGAATGCCAAGTTTGCACCAGCTCGTGTGCGTGAGGTGATGGAGGCTGATGTGGAAACGCAGGCCGAAGCACCGGTGATCGCCATGGAAGACACTGTGGCTCGCGTGGATCGTGATGAGAAGATCGGTCGACGTAAGTCGACATCGTGGGCTGTTCCGGTGCGCTCGCACACGGGTACCAGTGCAGCTGAGCGTTACGGTCTGACGACACAGGACGACAATGAGACGGACAGGTCTGTCGATGATGGCTTCGAGCTGTGATCACCATGTGATCATGTGCTGAAGCTGGGAAGAAGCAGGTCTCGCCTGATGGGCGGGGCCTGCTTCTTTGTCTGTATACGTTGCAATGGTGCGATATACTGGTATACGAGTCAAACACGTGGCGATGATGGAAAGGAAGGGTGTCATGACACTTTATTACGATCAGAAAATCAAGGAGTATACCGATGCCGGGATCAGGCGATACAAAGGTCTTGATCCCCATGAAGAGCTGGATGCACCAACCGAGCGGTATGGTCTTGATCCACATGAGTGGACAGGAACATTGGCCGATAAGGTGACAGCGATTATTGGTAAAAATACGCCCGAGAAGGAAACGCATGTGAATGCGTTGTTGCGTGATGCGGCAAAATCATTTATGAAGAATGCCAAATATGCGGAAATGAATGCCCATAATGATGAAACTACCTTTAAGAAGGTAATGTCTGTCAACGGTGATGATTTGCGTGCTGCTATGTCCGAAGCGTCCTTGGGCGGCATTCTTATTAACGATGAAGCGATGGATGCTATCAAACGTGTGGAAAAGCGTTATCTTTCATATTGGAGTTTTGATTTCGGTTTTGATTCTCTGACGCATGCATACGATGAGCTGTATAAACTTAATGATGCGCGAGCTCATTTCCGTGAGAGTGCGCAAGCGATGCGAGGTGCTGCGAATACCCCAGCGATTTCAAATCCAGAGTTTGATCGTTTCGCCCCGCCTCAGGGTTCACGTGTGACGACGGTTCCGCCGCCTGTGCGGTCTGCGTCTTCTATCCCGTCTGCCCTTTCTATGTCCGCTGTGTCCACTCAGCGAACTGGTTCTATTCAGGCTGTGCTTCCAGGCAGTGGTATCAAGGTGAGTCGAGCGGCACCTCATGTTCCGCAGACTGCCCGTCGTATGGGTGTTGTTGAGTCACAGGTGCAGACTCCGAATGTTGATGACGGGTTCGAGTTGTGACGCTGACGTGATTATGTGATGGGGTAGGTCTTGCTTGAAAGCGGGGTCTACTTCATCGTTTTGCCATGTTATCGTTGCAATAGTGCGATATACTGGTATACGAGTCGAATGCAACTAAATGAAAGGAAGATGGTCATGTCGACGATATGGTACGAAGGCCCAGCCGATGGCAACATCGAGGGGCGTTATGGTCTCGATTCGCACGAGTGGGTGGGGTCGTTGTCCGATAGGGTAGCAACGATCATTGACAAGGATGATCCTTGGAAGGAAACTCATGTGAATGCGCTCTTGCGTGATGGTGTGGAGTTCTATGCGCAGAAGTCGCAGGATCACCCAGAATTGGGCGATGATGACCAGATGCGCGATGCTGTCTCTTATGTAGCGCACAGCGGTGTTCTCATCGATGATGAGACTCTGTTGGCTCTTACGGATGCGGATGACAAGTACGTCATCCCGTGTGGTGCAGAGTCTCTGATGTATGAATACAACAAGGTGCATCAGCCTGATTACGGACGGATTTATCAGCGTCAGCGTGATGCTGCGCAGTTGCCGTACGCGGAGGCAACAGACGAAGAGATCAAGGAGCACTATGGCCTTGATCCACATGAGTGGAAAGGGAGTCTTGCCGATAAGGTGATGGCGATTGTTAACAAGAATACGCCTGACAAGGAAACGCATGTGAATGCGCTTCTACGTGATGGTGCACGGCTGTTCGCTCAGAATATGGAAGCTCAACCGGTATCGGGTGTGAGTGAAGATGAGATGAGGTACGCGGTGGAGTCTGGTGGTGACGAGCTGCGTGCTGCCATCTCTGACGCATCGTGGGCTGGTGTTCTTATCAACGATGAGGCAATGGAAGCCATCAAGCATGTGGAGAAGGAGTACATCACCGAGTTCGGCGGAGACTCTCTGACGCATGCGTATGATCAGATGCGTAAGCTGAACGATGCACGCGCTCATTATCGTGAGGCTGCGAAGGAGATGCGTGGCTCTGCGCCTGCTGCTCCGTCTGTTTCGGTGTCTCCGAACTTCGATCGATTCGCTCTGCCTCAGGGTGCTCGTGTGACGACGGTTCCACCGCCTGTGCGCACTGTTGGGTCTGCTCGGTCTACTCAGGCAGCTCAGCCTGCACCGTCTGTGCCTCCTATTCCTCAGCCCCCGAAGACGCCGGGATCTCAGGTTCGCACGGGTGGTCCTGTGCGGGTGGGTAATGTTGCCAAGGACTGGCTGGCTTCGCATGGCCGTGATGAGAAGGGTCGCCCTCTCGCATCTGCGCCTGCGTCTGGACAGTCTGGGCCTCAGGTTCCGGCTCAGCGATCGGGTTCGATCCAGGCTTCGCTTCCTGGTAGCGGTGTCACCGTGGGTCGATCGACGCCGCGTGTGCCACCAACAGCTCGTCGCATGGGTGCTCCTGAGCCCCAGGTGCAAACCCTAAGCGTTGATGACGGCTTCGAGCTGTGACGCGTTTGTAGAGAGATAAAAAGCAATAGAAAGGAGGACAAGATGGCTCGTCCACCTCGCCAACTTCCAGCGCCTCGTTACGGGGGTGAAGTTGGTCCGCAGAAGGATCAAGATGAGGTCACAACGATGGTTGTGACCAAGGAGCAGATCTTTGACAAGAAGCCTGAACCTGTTCACGCAGTAGAGCCAAAGCCTGCGCTTGATTGGGCGCAGCAGCTGAGGCTCGATATGCGCTACCACGCTGATGGGTATCTTCATGCTCTCAGCCAGGTGAACCTGAAGTCTATGAAGCGAAAGGCTGACATCGCCTCTCGTATGAACGATCTTCAGGGTAAGCATAAGGCGTATGCGTCGATGATGGTGCTTAGTGCGCTGGTACCGTTGAAAGACGGCGTATCGATGTCGGCTGTGGCTGAATCTGTTGGCATGGGTGTCACTATGTGGATGCTGTCGCCCAACTTCCGTCAACAGGTGAAGTCATTCGCTCGTGATGCGCGTATGGCTGTCGAAGACATGGCTGAGGCGCGTCGACGCAGTCAGTCGAAACAGTTGCATGATAAGGCCGATCGACATCGAGAGAAGCATGGTGGTGAATTGCCGCCCTCTCTGAAGCGTCGTCTGGAGCGCATCGAAGCGAAGGAGCGCAATGGTCGCATCCCGTTCAATGAGGCGAGTGCGGCGTTGACGCATCTTGGCCTGAGCGAAGCGATGTTCAACCAGATGCGGCAACCTGGTGTGGATCCTGCTGAGGTCCAAGAGGGATATGCGCATCTGATGGATCGTTTTTGGGATGATGTCCACAAGGATGGCTTGGATCCCGAAAAGGTGAACACCGTCAGTCGTATGCTCATGGGCCAACGGATGCGCTATGAGCCCCACTGGGCGAATGCGTTCGTTGAGACCGCTCATGGGGAGGTCGATATGGACATGGTGGAGACGGTGGACGCTCAAACCGGGGAACCGCATCGAACGTGGACTGGTATCTGGTCCACTCGCATGGGTGAGCCCATTGTGGGAGGTTCTTTCACTGTCCGTCCTCTGTACAACGAGATGCAGCATGAGTTGTCTCTGAGTACGTGCATGGCTCGTGAGATGGAGCGTGCAGCGCTGAATGGTAACATTGCGGATCTGAATGAGTCGCTGCTTGCCTACGGTTCCGCCTGGTCTGTTCGGGACAAGAACCTGGATGTGCACAGCGTTCCTGGTGCGATGGGTGAGAAGATTCGTCGAGCTCGTCGTGGTCTTGATGCCATGGAATTTGATGGTTTCGATCGAGATGAGCAGCGAGACATCTATGCGACATCGTTCGTTCACGCCATGGACATGGTGGCGAAGGCTCACCCGGACATCGAGCGTCACTGGGCGCAGCAGTACGGGTCTCAGTGGCGATCGGAGATGCGAGACTTCGCAGCGACGCCTGAAGAGACCTACAACCGGTGGCAACGGGGGGAGTTTTACTCTGATGCGCGTGATTCTCCAGGGCATGACAACGCTCATGCCGATCCGCACACGGAGCGAATGAGGGAAGACTCGAAGCGTCGACGCAGCGCGTATAACCGTGCACGTGACAACCAGGAGTACAACGCTCATGACACGTCGGCGTTTAGCGCTGATACCGATTTTGAGCTCAACGATGTCGACGACGGGTTTGACATGGGTGGGTACGATCGACCTAATGACAACGATGGCTTTGAGCCGTCTCTATGAAAGGAGTTGAGTGACCAATGTTGGGTTTCCCAAAGGATGACGACACGATCGGCGGTCTGTTCGGTGTCAACGAAGAGGATCGTCATGCATGGGCCAAGGAGCGTCAGATGCGGCTGGAGCGTCAGCAGATGCAAAAGCCTGGTCTGGCGCAGAAGGCAACGATGGCTGCTTACGAAATCGTTGCTGCTGGTATCACCTCGCAGATGCGTGCAGCGTACATCGAAGAGGCTCGTGGCACGATGGCGAAAGAGACGACCACGACGACTCGGAGTCAGTCTCGAAACATCGATCCTGAACTCGAAGATATTCGACGGGAAGCACCGTCTGGTGGCTACGAATTCGGTGGCTAACGGGCAGTGCTGCTGATATATCCCCAGGGGTTTATCCCCTGGGGATATATTTATGTATCGGTCGGTTAAGCATCGGTGTGTTCCGATATGTTAGACTGATACACGAACATAATCAGAAAGCGGCTACGTGCCGTTACACGTGGGGAAAGGATGAGAGGTTGGATCATGGCGCTCAAGAAGGACGTACAGAAGAATGTGAGGGTGGATGATGACACCCGTATGACGAAGACGAAGTTGATACAGGTCGTGTCGAAGCGGACGGGTATCGATAGCGCTACAGTGCGAGCCGTTTATGCGGCTATCGTCGATGAGATCATTACGACGACCCGTTCTGGTCGATCGGTCATGCTAACGGGATTCGGTCGTTTCTACCGGCTGCATAAGGCTGGTCACACTGTACAGTTCACCAAGTCGGGTACGGGTGCGGTGCCTGGTTACGACGTGCTGAAGTTTTCGGCTTCGTCGACGTTGAATCGATCTTTGACAAATGAGTCGAGTGAGTAGTCGTACGATCGTGAGAACAAAACCCCTGAGCACGTGATGTGCCCAGGGGTTTTGTGTATGCGTGAGTGGATCAGTCAGGTAAGTCGGTTTCGATGGCATCAATGGTACGTGATCGGGACTCTTTGATTCGTCGGATCATCGGTCTGACATCTTTGCCCATAACTTGAGAAGCGAGGATTGCCACACCTGTTTTATTGTATGCAAGATAGAGTTTCCCGGTGGCGATTTCCTCTTCTTCGATCAGCTCATCAAACGTTAAGGTACCGTCAACTATACGTGCGGCGGTGGTTGCCGTATGGATGAATTGAGCTTTGAGAGCTATTTTACCATCAACGTCTCCCAGTTTATCTTTATAGACGTTAATAAGGTTTTCCTCAATCATGGTCCACAATGAAGCAATTGTGGTGGCTTGTTCGTCGGTTAGATCGGCAGTTAGTGTGTCTGAATTATGTTTGTATGTTTCACGAACATCAGCAGCGGTGTATGTGGTCATTTTGTTTCTCCTTTTTTAGTGTTTCTTCTGTCGGGCTTTTTGAAAAACCCCTGAGTACGTGATGTGCCCAGGGCTTTGTTCATGTGGAAGTCATTGGAGGATGCGTGATCCATTGATCTCGATATGTGTTGTTTCTAAGTTTGTTTGATCAGGTTGCTTTTTCCACATGATGCACCCATTCGTCAACAATTCTTGATTGCTGTTATGTTCTTGCCATTGGAACGATAGCCAAAATGGTTGCCCACTGAGAATGGGTTTTCTGGTATCAAGTGGTAGTCGGAACAATCGGTGTTTTGCCCAATTGATGACATCATCAATTGTGTACCGGTAATTATTCTCGGCTGTTCCTTGGAAACTCACAGTCGCTCTAAACATCTGAGGTCTCATTTCAGCAATATCGACTTCGTGGCGATTGAATTTCATACGGTATTTGCTGATTGGGCCAAGGGATGAGTCGAAGATTGGATCATCATCGGAAGCAGCGAAGATTGATACCAGTTTGCGAATGTCCGATTCACTAGGTGCGTTGATCTGAACAGTACCTTCGACAATCGACGTTGTCGGATGCTCTCTCATTATATCGAGAAGTCTGTCACGGAATTCGATAGCATACGCCTCGTCCATATTCTCTAGGTAATAGAGATAGCCCCGCCCATGTGGTTCTGCGAAGTGAACGAGATCGTCAATATCGTATTGTGACAGGTCGCCAATAATCGTCTCGTTGTTCTTGAACTTTGTCATGAAATTGGTAATTCCGGTACGAGTGTAATCGGCATACCGCCATGACGAAAAACCCCACTGTTTGAGCAGATCGACAGTAAGATCTCTACGGTTGTAGAATAGAATGTCCAAAAGCGCAGAGTAGAGTGCCATTCCCTTGTTTTTCTGGATGTGGGCTTGCCCGCGTGCAATGAATGAGGCTTCTGTCGTGAACTCTTCCCATGTAACGATGATGGTCAGCTCTTCGTCTGTGAGTTGTTGGATTCGAGAACGCAGGTTGTTTCTTTTTCGGCGTCGACCAATCACATCGAACATATCGATGAGATTGTTGCGATAGTCGTTACGACCTGTTGCCTCAAAGGGAATGCCGTAACACATCTTGTTGTCGGGTTGAGGTTTCCACAGAGTTATATTGGGGCCAATTTTTGTTGACCACTCGTATTTCTCAGGATGCAACTCATTAATGATGTCGATAAACGTTCGGGCTACGTCTAACGATTCAGCAGTGATGTGAAAGTACCCTTTCACCGTTGTTGAGACTACCATGGTTGACCCCTTTCGTTAGTGTGCGCTCACTATTGTGAGTCTGATGTGGATGTGTTTATTTAGTGCACCACAATTCAGTCAAGGCCGAGAGCGACAGCGATACCGTCCTGAATGGTCTCCAGCTCATGGTCTTCCACATGGCCGATGCGGCTCGTGAGTCGGGATTTATCGACGTTTGTCACCTGATTGCACACAGCAATTGATTCTCGGCTGTTGACGTGAACCGTGGGGTTGATGGTGTTGGTACGACGCTGCTTGTTTGGGGACGTGAGATAAACGACTTGGACGACACCAGATCGCTGGTTGATACCATCGTTGCTCACGATAACGGCAGGTCGACCGGACCAGATTTCATTGCCGACGGTTCCGCCACCAGGTACGGGTGCGGCTTCGACGAACCAAACGTCGCCTTGGCGGATAGCACGCATGTGCGCTCCTTTCGAGTAGGGGGGATTAAGTAGATAGGGTGTGAGGGTGCCACATTGCCCCTGGGAAATCCCAGGGGCAATGTGGCAGGAGGACGGCATAAGGGCTTGTCAGTCCTCGTCCGTCGTCGGATCACTTGGGTCCGCAGTAAGACCAGCAACGATGCTTCGAATCTGATCGAGATCGTTCTGTGCTGGTTGGGTGGTGCCCACCTGAGCAGCGTCTGTCTGATCAGACGGGATTGCATCCTCGATGGCATCAAGGACATCATCCTCGTCAACAACGATCGCATCGACGGTATGGTTCTCACCATCGTCATCACCGTCGTTACCAGAGGCGGGGTTGGTCAGCGAATCAACGATGAGGTTGTAGTCGCTGACAATGCGGGCAGACAGCGTGGTTCCGTGCGAGAGGACGAAGAGGCTGTTCTTAGCGCGCGTGAACGCAACGTAATACAGTCGCTTCTTCTCTTCCGTCATGTCGGACTGGTCCTTGTAGACGACAACGACGTTGTCAAACTCAAGGCCCTTCACGCCATGGACCGTCGACACGATCAAATCCGCCTTGGTTTCCATGTTACGGATCTTGCGTTCCTCGTTGTTGCGATGCATAAGTGCATCGCGAATCGAGTTGTGGCGAATCTCGTGGTCCAAGATGCACTTCTTCAGACGATCGAAGAAGACCTCCTTGGTGATGATGCCTGCCTGGTATTCGTATACCCAACCCTGGATAGTGAGGGCGGACGCAGTCCACCATTCACTAGCCATCTTGGCAAGTGCTGCCTGCGCGTTCGGGTTGGCACCCGGACCCCGGCTCACGAGTTCCTTGGTGAACACGAACGACGCATTCGCGGGATCAACTGCCTCGATGTCGCTCCAGTGGTGCTCGATGAACGACGAGAAGAACGTCGACGCACGACGACGATCGGAGATCATCGAAATGACCGAGCGACCGGGGAAGAGCTCTTCCAGGCGCTTCTGGATGGCGAAAGCCTCTCGACGGGTGAACGCCAAGAACGCGACCTGTTCTCCGCGACCCAGACATTCCTGGATGTAGGGGTTGACATGCTTCGAGAGAAGCATCGGTAGGTCGGTGAGAAACTTCCTATCGGCGGTGTAGTGCTCGTGCACCACGCGCACCTTCTCCTGGAAGGAGTTTGCCGTCACAGGGGTCAGCGAGTTGGCTCGCAGACGGATCTGCGCAAGCTGGTTGGCCTCGATCTCGGACAGGAGGTGGACATTGGCCATGTCGAGAACCTCTTGGTTCGATCGATAGTTGGTTTCCAGCTTGTACGGCGTGAAGACACCGGATGCTTCGAGAGCATTCAGTGCCTTCGGGTTGGCAGACCTGAATTCATAGAGGGTTTGCGAAGCATCCCTAGTTCTTCTCACGGGTGAAGAATTCTACGAATTGTTTGGTGGGGGGTTGTTGGTGAGGGTGTATCAATTTCCTCGTTCCGTGAATTGTCTGACTATATCTTCATGCTCAGCACGGATGTCTGAACATGCCCATCATTTCGCGTACCACATGATGCGTGTGTGGTCGCTACTCTACTCGCTTCACCATGGGATTACCCATGGCTTATTGCTGACAATATGTCAGTGCTTTCGATAGTCGATGAACCTTCCTCCCACGACTTGACGTTTGGGTGGCTGGCTGCGGATTGTCATTAACGACAACGGTATTACCATCTGATGAGCGTTATCTCATCTGCTGCACTATTGGTTTCCCAATAGTCGCGGTCGTTGTCGCGAAAACATGAGTTTCCCGCAATTAGTAGGGTTTAACGTGAGCAATGCTTACCCACAATAAAGAGCGAACAGCCCAGCTTGTTCACCAGACGAAGCAGGTAGATAAACTCGAAGACAGAGTTGTCCTGAACCTCGTCAATGATGAGGTGGCGGATGTTCAACCCAGCAGGCAGCGGCATCTTGTCGATCATCTGGTAAGCCAGGATGATCTCAAGCTCTAGCGATGTCTGCTTGATGAGGTTGAGCGCGTCAACCGTCTGCTCTAGGTGTGATTCGATGAAGTTGTTCAGCGCGGTGTGCGCACCCTCAGAGTTACGACCCTCTAGATTACGTAGCTTGTTAGCAAACTGGAACGCGAACGGATCCTGAGGCATGTAGATGCCCAAGGAGTTAGCGATCGTCTCTACAGAGCTCAGCTCGTGAGTGGGGAAGTAGGTCATATACAGATCGTGAATCATCCGCGCGATCGTCATAGAACGAACGTTGGGATTCTTCTTGATGATGTTGTCTGCGGCTGCGTTGGTGAACGACAAGACAGTGATGTCAGCCGGATTGACACCGCACAGACCAAGCTGCTGGATGCGCGCTAGGATCACAGTGCTCTTACCAGCCCCTGCGCCTGCCTGAGTCAGGATGAGCGGCTCAGTCGATTGCACAGCAGCAAGCTGCTGAGGCGAGAGCTGTCGCTGCACAGGGATGGTCTTGATGGTCTCTGGTGCACGCTCCAGCTGATCACGCTTGCCACTAAGGGCGTTGAGCGTGTCGTTCATGAGCAGGTTCATGTTCTGCTTGACCAGAAGCGAAGCGGTCTGGGGGTCACAGAGCATGTTGATGGACTCGTAGATCTTGCGATACGCCGACAACGGAACGTTGTACTGCTCCATGTAGCGCAGTTCGTAGACCATCTGGGCCAACTGCTCATCGTCGTAGGAATGCTTCTTCGACACAAGAGCGTCAATGACATCGTGAATGTCATCAGCGATGTCATCGCTGCTCCAGCGCTGCGCACTGTCCGTGATGTTGTCGTAGACGCTGTACTCAGCGTAGAACGTCGCCAACGTGTCAAGGAAGTCGCGCTTACGCGAGTGACTGATACCCGTAGCACGGAAGATCTCATCCCACGGCAGATTCTCTGCGTCCTCAGCGGGAGCGTAGCTCCAGTCAGCGATGGCCCACGCCAGGTTGGCGTTGCTCATCTTGACGGCCTTGTTGGGGAAGGTGCTGATCGTCGTGCTGAGCAGAGTCGCACGCTCGCGGTAACTCTCATCCTCAGTGAGGATGAGTGTGTCGTCTGCCTCGTCGTCGAACAGAGCGATGTCATCATCGTCGACCTCGATGAAGTCGGGATCGTCAGGATTGATGGTGCCAAGGTCGTTGATGAGACGGGCAAGCATCTGATCATTCAGATCATCGATGTCTTCGTCCTGCTTGGGCGGAACAACGTAGATCATCGTGCGATACGAGATCTGCAAGTCCTTGACCTTGGCCTTGCCGCTGTTGTCCTCGCGCATAGCAAGGCCCTGCACAGAGCACGATGCCCACACGTCAAACGTGTCGGTGTCATCGGTGAGACGCACGGCGAACTGGTCCATGTCATCGGGAACAGGCAGGGTCATGCGACCGTAGCCCTGTTCGTAGGCGCGCTTCACGATGGTGCCGGTCGGAACGATGCGACTGGTGACTGCGTTGGATGTCTGCGACATCTTGTAGCGCAAATCCGTCGTACCCATGGTGGTGCGATTCAATCCCATGGGATAGCGGCCTGGGATGACAGAGCTGTTGAGCAAGCCCTGCTTCTTCCCACGGCCAGTAAGATGCGACGAGAAGTACTTGGGCGTCACTGCCTTAATGGCGCGCGACTTGGTAGCTTCGACAGCAGTGCTGAACTTGGCTGCTTCGTCGATATTATCGAGGAGGATGGGCATATGAGCCCTCCTTTCTTTTTGAATAAAGTGACAAGAATTGAATAAATGTGTGCATGTGCACTATCGATCGGCCCGTCAGCGTGTGTTGCCAACAGGCCGACCGATGAGAATGGCGATTGGGATTGGCGATCACACAAGCTTGTAGCCGACGATCTCCATATCGTCGCCAGTGTCGGGATCGATGAGCGTTCCCACATCGGGCAGATCGCTCAGCGGCTGGTCGTAGAGACAACCCTTTTCGTCGGTGTAGACGATGTGTACCGAGTCAAGGTTCTTGTTGAGCTTGGGCACATAGGGCGACATCAGACCGTAGAGTGCAAGGGCGCTATTGACCTGCTTTTCCCATGCCGGGGCAAGGGTTGTCTCAATGAGACGCGCGAGGTCTTCCTTTGTCTCGATGCCTTCGAGCATGCAAGGTGTCGTGCGCAGATACTGGGCAGCGCGGCGTCGGCTCTTATCGGTGATGATGGTGTTGTAACGATCGTTGGGATCGTCTTCTCGCAGCCAGTACCAGCCATTGTCAAGTGCGTACATGGGTGCACCGGTTCGCGCATCAGAAAGATGGAGATCGATGAGCTGGCGAAGCCATGGGAACGCCTGGAGGATGCGGTCATGGACCATACCGCAGTCATCGGGCTCGTTGTCGAAAAAGAATCCGTCGTTGTCTTGGCGTTCGTAATACACCTCGCCTGTCACGCTGATGCGGTCATCGTTAATGCCGTATGTGGCAATGACCTTGATGCGAGTGCCGTTAGACTCAGTGATGATGTCTTCAACGGTATGCGTGCATGTGTAACGCATGGAAGCTCCTTATGTGTTAGTGATGAGAAATGCGGGTGTGGTTCGCCTACGCAACGTTTGTTACGTAGGCGAACCGATTAGAAGCGGGTAAGAATCGGTGTCTTACCGCTGTCTGAGATGAGATCTTCAAGAGCTCCATCAGTGAGATACTCACCTTGCGCGGAGATCCATGCTGGAGCCATGTCAACCATACGGATGTATCGGAAGAACACAAGTCCGTCGAAATTGAGAATGGCTCCACCGGGAATCTGGGAGGTCTTCACTAGGAGGTTATCCCCAGAGGGGTAAGTGGTAACTGAGATCATTGTCGATCCTTTCTGTTTGGTTAGTTGTTCGCAGCAGAGAGCAGAGAGTCTTCGATGAAACCTCGAATAGCGCGAACAGCGGGGCGTGCGCCCTGATCCTTCAAGTACGTTTCTGCCACCAATCGATCGATGGTGTCATCGTCGATGGGATCGAAGCTCATACCTGGGTTTTCAGCGCAGATTCGTGCAACTTGACGATCGTATTCATCACGCAGAATCTCAGCGTATTCGCTGGTTCCTAGTGGCATGAATGCGATGAGGTCATCGAACCGGCCAAGTAGTTCCGCATCAAAGCTATTCTGGAGCTCATTGGTGAGCGACTGCTTCGAAATACTCTGCGTATGGTTACCGAACCCCATCTGGGATCCAGAGAGCTTCTGCCTGCCAGCATTGGTCGTTGCGATGACAATGCAACGAGACATGTCTACGGCAGGGCCGTTGGCCATCTGGATTTCGCCAGTATCAAGAGCAGAGAGGAACAGTCGCTGTACCGACATGTGAGCCTTCTCAAACTCGTCCAGAACGATGACTCGATAGGGGTTCGATGCCAAGGTATCGAACGGGCGCTCTCGTGCACTCTCAGATCCAACGTAGCCAGACGGGGAGCCGATGATCCGGTTGATCGTGTGCGCATCGTGGAACTCTGCCATGTTGAGCAGAATGGGTTCCTGCCCGGTGACCATCTGGGAGATGATCTTGGCAGTCTCAGACTTGCCCACGCCGGACGCCCCAGCGAAAAGCCACGATGTTGGTCGCGTCTGAGGGAAGATGTTCAGCTCGCGGCGACGCAGTGCGTCAACGAGACGTGGAAGCACGTCTTCCTGGCCCTTCAGCCTGGAGAGTTCGCTCTCCAGAGTCTCGACATCAAGCTGCGGCGGCTGGGACTGACCGGTCACGAGCAGCATGGCGATCGTGTTGAGACGCTTGGAGGTCAGCGGGATCTGAACGATCTGCTGAAGCATCTGCGCATACGATGTGTTGCCAGAGGCAAGCGCTTCCTGGATCGCAGCGTGATGACTGATCATGCTGTGGCTCAGTGCCCGATCAAGCAACGTGATTGCCGTGTCAGGACGATGTCCGGTGCTCATCAGTCGATCGGCGGTGGCAACGATGTCATCGAGGACATCGGATGCCACACTCACCTTGTTCTGGTAGTGGGTGAGCATACCGGGTAGAACGACATCGAGAATCGAACGAGTCTGTTCTCGGTTAAGTTCATCGACGATAACAGACGAGAAGCGACGCTTGAATGCCGGATCGTCATCGAGGCGCTTTGCCTCACCCATCGTCGTTGCTGCGATGACACGCAGGTATCCTCGGGCCAACGCAGGCTTGAGAATTTGTGCAATCTTGCTGTAGGTGGGATTGCTATCATCGGCGATAATGTGGATCTCATCAATGAAGAGCAGTGCGTCATTATCTGGATCCTGGGCGAACTTGATAATGTCGGTGATGCGGTTTTCTAGCTCACCGACGATGCCAGCGCCAGCGACAAGCGTGGCGATCGGCAACTCATAGATGGTGGTGTTCTTGAGCTGCGGAGGCACGGATGCCTCCTGGTTGGCGATGCGCCGGGCAATCTCTTCGACGATGGCGGTCTTGCCAACACCTGCTGGTCCGACGAGAAGCGCGTTTGGCTTACGTGACGACGAGATGATGCTCATCGTCTGCGTGACGATTTCGTCACGGAAGAGCGCTGGAGAGGACTTCTTGTGTTCTTCGTTGTAGTTGATGAGCATGTCACCAATGTCGGAGCCACCGGTGATGGCGTGGTTATGAGATGGCGCAGACGGGCCGACGCTGACGATGTTGGGCGCACCAGAGCCATTGCCCGATCCGTTCGGGTTGTGAGCGTCGTCGTCATTGGGTGCGAAGTTGGACAGGCCCATAGGCGTGCCTCCTTTTTGAATAAACGAATATTGAATAGTTGAATGAAAGGTGTGCGGTTTTTGCTGCTCTACACCCCTCCCTTTCACCAGTGAATGGAGGAAGAGAGGGGTGTAGTAGGGGAGCGTGTCACTTGGTCATGCCGAGGATACGAGAGCCCGTGGTGGGATCGATCGTCTTCATGTGGTGGGTGAAACTCATTGCGCTTTGACGCAAGGATTCGTACCAGTTGTCCGGGACAGAGATCGGCACATAGTACAGATTCTCAGGCACCTCAAGATGGTACGAACCGGGCCACCACTCAAAATCGGTGATGACCAGGTTAAGCCGACGCTTGAGCGGAGGGTTCTCATTGATGAGCTTATAGATCTGCTCATAATCCGTACCACCGCTGACCTTAGGCACGGCAGCAAACTGCTTCCATACTTGGGTGATGGAACGGTTCTTGATACGAAGACGCACAGGTGTCGACATGACGTGCGAGAAACTCGTGAAGTACAGATCCACACCCATTCGCTGAGCGAACTGAATGAGCATCTTGATCGTATCCTCGTAGTTCTCTGTGGAGATAGAACTGGAGGTATCCAGGTAGATGTGGATGTCCGGCATGTACTGGCGGGAGACAACCTTACCTGGCTTATTCGGGTCGTTAGGCTGACGCCTATTGGCCCGAACAAAGCTCGTGCTCACATTTCTGATGGAGTTGAGCGATTGGTTGACCTTCGACATACGAGTGAGAACTCGCATGACAGACTTGTAGATGTCGACAGGTCGTGTGGGCCGCTTGCGGAACACGACACGACCACTACGGCCTGCTTGCTGCTGTGCGTTGGACAGGCTGTTGGCAGCCTGCACGGATGCCTTTTGCTGTGCACGTGCCAGCGCTGTCAGTTTACTGAGCTGACCAGGGGTCACCAGCTTCACTGGATTGTGGAGGGACTTCATGATGAGATCCCACTCAGCGTTGATCTTACGCATCGATGCCCTGGCATGAGCTTCAATGTTGACGAGAACCAATGTACGAGGCAGTGCCAGCTCAGCGATGCTGAATGGCAGCATGCCACATGTTTCGGGCGCGCTAGGCTGGTTAGCCTGCTGCATGTGGGTCCACGTGCTGAGAGCCCACATGAGCACACGTGCGAACGAGTACTCATCGAGGGCCTGTGAGTCATTCGCTCGCAGAATCAGAGACTCAGTGAGGCCGTTGAGGTCGATCTTGTCGAACTGCTGGAACATCCGGTTGTCAGCCGGAGTGATGTTCGATGCGATGTTGGCGAGCTCGCCACGTAGCCATGCCTTGAAACTGTCGAACTCAGCGTCTGTACGGAACCAGAAGCCGACAGTGTGCGGGTGGAAAGCCCATCCCAAAGACACCAGCAGGAGATCCGTACCGGCATTGCCAGCGAGCACATCCTTAGCGGTAGGCATCACATCGCTTTGCGTGGTGTACAGAGCCTTGCTGGGATCGGGCAGCTTACAACGCGCGGCTGCCTGGGTGATGAACGCTTCGTCGATAGGCGATGATGCGGACGGAATCCATCGAACAAGAGACTGTTCGAAGATCGCGCCCATAGCGGCCTGTGCGTCTGCATCAAGAACTTCACCAACGGCTCGAAGAAGGAGATCGTTCACTTCGTCAGAGCCACAGTCGCGTCCGTCGATCGTCAGATCGACATGACCGCCTGGAGTGAGTGGCTCGAAGATGGTCTGTGTGATCATTGTTTCGAGCGTGGCGAGGGGTTCGCAATCACCCGTGAAAGGGGCGATTGCTGTGTGTGGGTTAATGTCATTGGGCTTTTGCCCAACAAGGGTAATGGTTGGAGAAGCCATTGACACCCCTTTCGGAATAAACGTGGAGGAATAAACGCGTTATATGTGGTCGTGTCCGGCGTAGCCGAAGGAGAATGAAGTGCTACGCCGGACACGATGTCTGTGAACTCAGTCGATGCCCATGGCTGCGATGACCGTGTTGATCTTGAGCGCGACACCGTCGCTCAGATGCATGAGCGTGTCGCAGTTCTTCTTATGGAGTGCGCCACTCGACCACAAGACAATGAGATCGTTGATGTGGCTCTGTTCGAGCTTGTCGAGTCGTGCATTCAACGCCTGGATAATCACATGGTTGTCTTCGCGCTCGTACATAGCGAACACGAGGCAACCGGATGCGTCATTGTCAGTCATGGTTGCAACAACCTGGTTGACAGCGTCAACGCTGGTCGTCGCGGCCTTCTTGAGCTCGCTGTAGATGCGAGGCTTGACAACGCGCTGAGCGTTGTTGTTACCAGTGCTACCCTTGCTGAGCTCATCACTGATGACGCCCATCAGCAAGGTGGTGAATGAGGTGTTACCAGTGAGGCCCTCGATGACCTCCTGGAGATAGGAGACATGTCGACCGTCTCGGGTTGTCGATGGAGTAGCCATGAGACTGGCAACCTCTTCGAAGGACAGGACGTTGAGATACTGCGACACACCGTCGATCGTACGCGGAGTAGCAAACGGTCGGATTTCTTCGGTTCCGTCGAAAAGGTCGAACACGGACACCGTGGCGTTGTCGTCATCATCGTCGTCCTGGCCATCTGCGACGACCTGCTCGTTGGTGTTCTTGACGAACACCGTCTCAGGGTGCTTTTCGAGCACAGTCTTCACATACGGATGGAGGCTCTTACCGAGAACCTCAATGAGCGTCGACGCATCAGGCGCGACATTGATAATGGCGAAACGCGAAACAGATGCATCATCCAGAGCAGTGACGTTACCCTTGTCGTTACCTGCGACAATGATGCGCAGGTTCTTGGGCAAGTCTTCGTCACCGATGCGACGCAGCGTGACAAGCGTGAGAGTACCCGAAGTCACGTCAGACGTGGTTCGGTTAATCTCGTCCAAGAACAGAATCGGCTGTTCATTTGGATTGTTCTTGGCGTAGTTGATTGCCTGGGAGATTACAGAGTGCGGGAAGAACTTCTGGGACCAGATACCGGTCTTCTCATCCAGAACAAGACGCGCACCCGTCAAATCAGCCTTGTCGGCCAACAGGTTGCAAGGCAGGGTAAAGCACTGTGTGTTAGTGCGTCGGGCCACGTCCTCGACGAACGAGGACTTGCCGATGCCCGGCTCGCCCATGAGGGCTGGGACGCGGTTGGCGTCCAGTAGCTTGACCGTGGTGGTGACAAGCAGTTCGTTGAAGAGCATATTTCCTCCTGAATAAAATTGGTTGAATAAAGTCATGGAGTCAGACCGCGCCGTGAGGCGGTCTGACTCTCTATTTCTTGTCTCGGGTCGTACTTTGTACGACCGTCCATAACTCTCCCGAAAACCCTGGTGTTCCAGTAGAATGGATACATAGCACTGGACATACATAGGAGAGGTGAGAGAGTTATGCGGGGTTCGCATCATATTGTTGCCGGGTTGGCGATGCTTGGTATCGGGCGTGCTGCCATCTTGATGGGCGAGAGTGCCGATCGTTCCCAGGTGATACCGTTGATGGATACAGAGTCGATAGAGGATAGCTACGGGGTTATCGGCTCTGTTCGCTCGTGGGTATCGGATGGTCTGGATGCACTAGGTGGATCCATCGCATCATGGAGTACGTGGATTCATCATCTGTTTGTGAGCGATGATGAGTATTGGTACATTAGCGTCGCAATCGGTATGCCGCTGTTTATTGTTGGCACAGTGCTTGCCGATGCGGATCTACCGCACTCTCTCGCTGGCCGTTTCATGCCATGGGGAACCATGTGGCGTCGTCAGAGTGCAAGTGAACCAGCTACATCACCTATTGCCCACAGAGGATGGACACACACGCTATGGGCGTTGCTCGGAGTGGGAGCTCTTGCGGCAACAGTGGCACCTGTTCTTGTGTGGTTGCTTGCAGGCATGGTGACCCATGTTCTGCTCGATGCCATGAGTATGGCTGGGTGGGTGTGGTACTACCCGCTGATGCCGTCCACATGGGATGTCATCGAGAAGGGTGACACTCGAATCGTTGTGTCGACTCGTAGCCGAAGCGTTATGGGAGATCGCCTGAGGTATCACGCTGGCGTTCCGTGGTTGGAACATGTGTACGTTGTGCTCCTTGTTGCGGGCGGTGTTATCGCAACGTGGTACACGTGGTGATGCGCAGCAGGCTCTGGGTGTAGTCCCAGAACCTGCTGTTTTCAGTCTGCGTTATCTGTGTTGATAACCGCGCTGACAACATAGTCGAGAACTTTGTCGCATAGTTCGTTGAAGAGTTCCCACACTCCCTTATCATCAGTCGATGAGATGAGAGCATTAAGATCGCCCTTGTTCATCGACTTGATACGGTTGTACGCATCAACCATGGGTTTGTCGAATGGATCATTGCCATCGATAGAGTGCATTTCCATGAATGCATCGAGTTTATCTCGAATAACGGAGGCGTCGATGATGATGCCTCGGGTGGATTCTTCGGGCTGGAGATCGTCATAGCCAAGTTCGTATGGGAATCCGTAATCCTCGTCGTAGCTCAAGCGCTCGGCTAGTACCCGTGCAGCATCGTCCATATCTTCGGTGACAACTGTAACGATAGCGGTGTAACGCGGAATGGACGGATCCGACGTGAATGGGAAATGGGCCATTGTTATGAGTTCCTTTCTGTACGTGGGTTTCAAACGATAGGACGCAACATGTCACGAATACCGCAGATGAGGGCAGCTAGGCCATCAAGACCTTTGGCGTTTCGGTCGTAGGTCAAATGTCGCGTATCTGTTCCGTTGGATATATAGAGATTGCCCAACGATCGGGAGTAATGTTCGATCATCACGTAGTCACAGTCGTCGGCCAGTGAACAGTCGATGTCATCGATCCCAGGAATGGCGTTAAGAAGATCGATGGTATCTCGGATGCAGTCCTTGAGATTGAGAGTGTCCATGTAAGATTGCAACTTTTCAGCGAATTCATCGATGCCGTTTACGAGGTCGGGATGATTGTGCGCAAGTTCCTTGAGCACGCTGATCATGTTGTGCTGATCGGCATCCATGAAGCTCTGGGGGTACACCTTGGCTTCGCGCACAGACAGCAGGTTTGATGGATGGGTCGCTGTGCTGGTGTGGCGGAAATGGTCACAGTTGATAAGAGCTTTGACCAATGTCGGAGCTTCAACAGTGTGACTCTTCGGGATGTATCTGCCAAGATTGTCATCGTACTGATCAATGACAATGATGTACTGTTTGTTCTTTCGTTCGGAAAGCAACATGTTGTACCTCTTTTCGGGGGTTTAGCTGGGATTATTCAGTCGTTTCTCGTGTTGTCACAACACGGGTAGCGAGATTAAGCAACAACGGCATGTCACTGCGGGTCTCATCGTGTTTTGCACGATGCTCCAGATAATGATTAAGCGTCTCGTAGATCAGCCATGACGCGGCCTCGCTGTCGACAATGATGTTATTCATGGGGATGCTCTCTCCAGAAGACAGGCTGATGGTTTGGGGGCTGACTCGCAACTGAAGCAAGTTGTTGTAAACGTATTGGGCGTATGCCCATTCGTAACGAGAATGATCATGCTCGAAGTTGTCAAGTGTGCGACCAAAAAAGCGCGAACGAGCAATGAGAGTACGGAGAACCGGTTCATACCAATCGTGTTCTGGTCGCTTATCGGTGTTGATACTGTCGTATGTGACGACTGGTGCGTTGTTTGCATCTTCTGCGACGGATCGCCACACTTGGTCCCAGAGATCCTGATCGACAGTTGTTGAGACAGGCATCGGGGTGGGGTTGCGCGTGTATGTGACGAAGTGGTTAGACTGCAAGATCTCCCACCACCCGTGCGGACCTTTGAGAACTGCCTTGCTCGCTGCAACAGTCAGTTCATTGAACGATGGGGGCAAGGGGAGAAGCAAGTGATAGCCCTTGCCGGACAAAGATGTTTCAGCGTACAGAGCGCCGATCGTAAGAAGGCTGTCTCGTACGTCGGCGGGGCATGTCTTCTCGATGTCGAGAACGACGCAACCCTGGGAAGGTGCGTCGACGAACATGGCGCAGTTGGCGGCGGTGGGGAGCCCTGCGGTTAGCTCATCGAGAGTGACGAGCACGCGTTCATCGCGTGCCCATGCGCCGCGCACAGGGCCTGGATGTGTACATCCAGAGCAGCCGTTCAGCAAATGACGCATGTCGATCGGCATCTTGGAGGTTGGATCGGAAACGGTCCAGATGGCACGAGGGCCAAGAACGTGTTGGATGATCTCGTTGTTGTAGAAGTGGGGGAATGCGACCCGTGGGTCAAAGGTGTCAGTTGAAGACACGGTCATGGTGAGCCCTTTCGTGTCGACATGTGATGTGGGTGAAAGATGGGAAAGACGGGAGGAACGATGAGACGGATGCTGCTATTACTGCGTGGTGCAGTGTGGGAGCAGCATCCGTCTCAATCATGTGTCACTGGTCAGATAGCCCAGGGGCTATCGACGGATGCCTCAGGAGCAACCGGCTGAGGCTGGGCCTCAGGGGTCACGCCGAAGGCAGACGCGGGGTCGGCCTGAACGGGAGCCTGCTGCTGCGCGACAGCGTTGAGAAGCTGTGCGGCCTGCGGGTTAGGCGTAGCCGGAGCAACAGCTGGAACCACAGGAACAGCGGGCGCAACGGGCGCGACAGCCTGGGTCACCGGGGCAGGCATTGCCAGCCCCGAAGTTGCGTCGACCACCGTGTTCTGAGGCGCAGCCTGCTGAACGGCGGGAACAACCGGAACCGCAGGGGCGACAGGTGCCTGAACCGGTGCGACAGGCTGAGCAACAGCTGGAGCCACAGGAGCGGCGACGGGCGCGGCAACCTGCTGAGCAGGCTCGTTCATGACAACGCCTTCCTGAGCGACGATCGGGCCGCTCAGCGTGATGCCGAGAGCCGCGAGTGCGTTGTTGTTGACAGCAGAATTGCCACCGGAGAACCACTCGGGCTCGCCATCGAAGATGATGGTCTGAAGGCCGATGCCGTTGTTGGCGTTCATACCGGACGAGTAGACGTTGAGAACAACGGTGACGAGCTGATCTCGTGCTGGCTCCGTTGGCATCGACATGGTCGACGCAGGGATCTCATTGTCTGTAATCTGCACAGCCTTGCCGTTGACGACCTTGAGAAGAACCGGCAAGCGGTTCCCCTTGTTGTCAATGCTCCAACGATTGCCTAGTTCGGGCTTATCGGGAGTTTGGAACAAACGCTCATAGACGTAGTACTCTTCCAGATCAGGCTTGCCATCGGGACTCTTGAAGACGACTTCAACGTTGGATAGTGAGAGTCGCGTGAGCGGCTTGTTGCGGTCCAGCGGGTAGAACGGTGCACCGGGCTTGCGATTAGCGCGACGGGTCTCGTTGAGCTTGTCGATGTCTTCAGGTCCCATGAGACTGCGCACACGGGCGTATTCGATCTTGCCTCGGAGGATGATCGTAGAACCAGGGCGGATCTGCGATGCGGTAATTTGGTGAGTAGCCATGTTTTGGTCTCCTTCGTGTTATGTATGCGGATTGGATTATCCTGCTACACCAGTATAATCCATCCTTTCCTGGCGTATGCGTGTATGATTGTTTGTGAGAGAATCTCACGTACACGTAACATCAGAAAGGAGGGTGTCATGGGAGAGGATAAGAAGAGTGTTTCTTCAGTGAAGAACCCCAATGCGGTATTCGTCGCATTGGGCGTTGTCGCCATGGTGATCTTGGCTGCTTTGCTGGCTGCGTGGTCCCACATTGGGTACAACCGACCAGCAACACTTGCTCAATCTGACCATCAAGTTTCTTCTCAATCACCCTCGGGACGCGGTAGCGTCTCCGAGAATCAACAATCGGGTGTACCACCGGTGAAACCGGTGGACACTCAGAATCCGTCTGAAACGCCAGGGGATGAGAAAGATCCGGTTCCCCCGGCGGTTCAGCCTGTCGATGGTAGCAATGTCAACGATGGCAGGGATGCCAGCGTTTACATTGTGCAGCCGGGAGATACGTTGTCGAGCATCTCGGCGGCGACAGGCGTGAGTGTCGACAAGATTGCCCAGGCTAATAGCCTCATCGATGTCAATTGCATCTACAAGGATTCGGCCCTGGTGATCCCATCGTCTTGATGAGATTGTCACTGCCCACTTACTAACACCCAGCCATACGGCTGGGTGTTAGTTTTATGCACCCTCATGAGTATCAATCTGGGTGAGACTGTCGATTGCTTGCAGTCGACGAGCGATGACTGTTTCATGGCCGATACCATCACCGTCGAGACGAAAGACTTTTGCATCTGGTTGACCAATGAGATCATCAGGCAGATACGTCTGCGCCACGACATGATGGGGGTAATCATGGGGATACTTGTATCCCACACCGTTGCCGTATAGCTTCTTCGCGTCTTGGTAGTGAGCGTCGGCCAGATGCTTAGGCACAGGCAATGAGCCTGTGGTTCGCACCAGCTTGATTGCTCGATCGATCGCCTGGTAGGTAGCGTTCGACTTAGGTGCAGTGGCGATTGCAAGTGCTGCCTCAGCCAGCGGGATGCGAGCTTCTGGTAGTCCGATGAGTGCGACGCACTGCTGTGCAGCGACGGCCAAGGGTAGTACAGATGGGTCTGCAAGGCCCACGTCCTCGGCTGCGTGAATGACGATTCGTCTCGCGATGAATCTGGGGTCTTCGCCCCCTTCGATGAGTCTGGCCAACCAGTACAACGTTGCGTCGGGATCGGAGCCCCTCATGGACTTGATGAAAGCAGACACGATGTTGTAGTGCTGGTCCCCATCGCGGTCGTAACGTTGGATAGCGTGTGGCGCAAGAGATGTCAGCATGTCGATCGTGGCTGGTTGATCGCCACGCACGGCATCGAGAGTTTCCAAGAGCGTGAGCGCTTGCCGGGCATCGCCCGATGCATTCATCGCGATGGTGCGACAAACGTCATCGGGGATGTGTACGTCTTGTGGATCGTGGCCTAGTCCATCTGGATGATGAATGGCCCGCTGGAGGATCTTGTAGATGTCGTCATCGGTGAGCGTCGACAGGGTAACGACAACGCACCGGGACAAGAGTGCGCTGTTGACAGAGAAGCTAGGATTCTCTGTCGTCGCACCAACGAGACGGATCACGCCGTGTTCGACACCAGGGAGCAGCACATCTTGCTGCGACTTGGAGAACCGATGGATCTCGTCGATGAAGACGATCGTTGGTGTACCGTCTGCGTCCAGATGATGCTGCGCGTCGGTGAGAACCTTGCGAACATCGGACACCTTGGCTGATGTTGCTGATAATTCAACAAAGTGAATTCCGGCTGTTTCAGCCATGATGCGAGCGATCGTTGTCTTTCCACTCGCTGGAGGGGCGTACATGATGACGCTGACAGGCGGTGCGGATGCATCGAGCATGTGGCGAATGATGGATCCTTCGCCTAATGCAGCGTCCTGGCCAATAACGTCATCGATCGATGTTGGTCGAACTCTGACAGCTAGGGGCTGTCTGGTTTGAGGTTGGCTCATGGTGATCACCTCTTTTTCGTTGATATGGGGACGCAACGGCCCAGATTTGCTTGAGTGGTTATCCAGGCCGTTGCGTGAATGCGATGGGGCTATGTCATCACGTTATGATGTCTTCGACGGTCTTCTCGACAGCATCGATGAGAGATTGCTGCAAGTGCTCTTTCTTCTCTAGGGCACCTGGGAGTTTCTCATCGATCGTTCCTCGCGTGAGGATCTGATAGACGTTCACGGGGTGTTGCTGACCCACGCGGTGCAGGCGTTTGTTCGTCTGCATGTAGTGCTCCAGCGATGCCGGAAGCGTGTACCACACGAGGGTGTGTCCACCGTCTTGCAGGTTGAGCCCGTGTCCGGCTGATGCCGGGTGGATGAGCATGACCTGAATCTCGCCGCGATTCCATGCCTCATACATGTCACGGGTGCCGTCAAAGACACGCACATCATAGCCGTGGAACATGAGGTAGTTCGTGATGATGTCACGATCGCACGTGAAGTAATACGCGATGAGGACAGGACTATCTTGCTGCCGAAGAAGATGCAACAGAGCTGTCACCTTGGCGTTGTGCACGATCGCGTACTGTCTCCCGTTGGGCGCAGTCAGAGACTGCGACGCGGTAGGGAGCATCGAGACATCGATGCGTACGCCGAACTGTTGGAGCTCTTCCTCTGTCTCTACATCCTCGGTGTCATCGAGGTAGATGGTGCCCGAAGCGAGCTGCACAAGCTTGGTGCGTAGCACAGCCTTGTTGGTTGCTGAGACAGAGCTCAGTGTCTTGTCAGCCTGCGGATCGATACCTGCTGATTGGGCGATGTCGAGGACCAAGGTGTTGGCCAAGGTTCGATACGCCTGACGCGAGTTGTTGCTCATGTCGACCATGATGTTGTGGAACGTCATGGGTGGGATTGGCTTGCGAGCAACCGTTGGAGCGCTCATCACCAGATGGTCGATACGCTGGTAAATCGCCTCTTTCGCACCGGGTCGAGGTTGCCAATTGACCTGGGTACCATTGGCGAGACGGACTTTCGATTCGAAGTACGTCATACGGTACTGGGTCATGGTTGGTCCGAGAGCCTGACCCATGTCGAGTAGATAGACCTGTGACCACAGGTCTTCCAAGCTGTTGGGCGCTGGTGTACCTGACAGAAGGATCATGCGGGAGATCTGACCACGGGCAGCACGTACAGCCTTGAATCGCTGAGAGGATGCCGACTTGAAGCCCTGAGACTCGTCAATGATGACGGTCGGGAAGGGCCACCTGGGTGTCGGTATCTTCTTACGATCGCGTGGATCAAGGGGCGGTAGCCATGTGACGAGATCGTAGATAAGCTCCTGGTTGATGAACCAGAGCGTTGGCAGTGTCGACGGATCGAGAAGCTCAGCGTAACGACTAAGTCGTTGTTCGCGGGAGAGCTTGCGATCCTTTTCGTCGACGATCAACGATCGAGCACGAACGTTGACACCCCATTTCTCGATCTCAGAGATCCACGAGAGCCTGGCGATCTTGATCGGCGCAATGATCAGCACATGGCCTGCCGGTTGGATCTTGGAGAGCGCATGGAGCGTTGCCAGTGACTTGCCACCCGACATATCCAAGAAAACTCCTGCGTAGGGTCTCGTCTGGATGAACTGCGAAGCAGCGGCTTGCTGGTCCATCAGGACCGGGAATCCCATATGAGGCCCTCCTTTCATGTGCAGTTATCGATAATTTGGTGAATTTTTTGAGATGAATTTCTTGACGTCTTCACCCAGATGTTTAAAGACGGATAGTGCAGCGTATGTATCAGCGCATTCTGGGTCGATGCCGCATTGTTTGCCCTTATGATAAAGCGGTAGGTAGAGTGTGAGTTCTTCGAAACCGTCATAAGAAGCGAAAATGCTATCTCCTTTTTTGTAGATTACAGGGATTGTTGTGATAATGAAATCATTGTCGGTAAGTAGTTCACGATCTTCGCGGTTCATACGCATAGCCGCGTTGATCAATGCGATGCGTAAATAGATAAATTTTTCACCAGGACGGACTGATGCGAACCATTCACTTAGTGCAGAGTCTGGGAATAGGGTGTCATCACCAAGAATGATATGGCGTTTTGGATCACTTTTGGTGTCGGTGAGGTATGTTACATTAGGCATTGTTTCTTTTCCTCCGTAGTCAATTCTTCGTATGTACGAGAAGCCCATTGCAGAGCCATGTATGTTCTAACCCATTCGAGGGTGTAATGCTCTCCTGGGGTATTTTCAGGATCGATGATGTCACACATGTCTTCTGGGTAGCTATGAGGATCGGGATAGAAGGGGATGTCGAGCAATTGTTCAAAAGGATGGCGAGAGTCTTCAAATGAAACATCTTCACGAATGGCGTTCATCGTGAGATTGATACGCTCATCATTGTGCGGATATTCATTGTCGACGTACCATTCTTTGATGAGATTCCTAACGTCCTCGAAGAAAGCATTGGTATCGATAGCCATAATGGCTGCGTTCTTTGTGTGCTCGTTCATATCAAGCTTTTCAGCCCAATAACCGATGGCAATACCTTTATCATTGCAGAAGTCGAGCAACATATCCTGGTCGCCGTAGCGACGAAGTGTGAATGCGCTCATCCAATCACCGTAGATGGTGATGGATCCCGGCGCAGTGATGACATCGAATGAGCAGTTGTTAGGTCCGATGGGGTCATCGGGCCAATAGCAATGCAGGTGCTTGTATGCTTCTTGATCATGGCGGATGTCCATGACGTACTTGGATAGCCTGTGCGTTATATGATCTTTATCGGTTTGCGTGACGCGCGGTTCGTAGTAGACCATGGCATCCACCTTCTCTCTGTGTTCTCTCTGTTGTTTATCAGTCCTGGTTATCGGGAGTGATCGCCTTGATGAAGTCTGGTCGGAATCCTGCCCAGAATGATGCGTCCATGTAGATAGACGTGTCGATCTCGTTCATTAGTCGATGGTTCTTGACGAGGACGACCGGAGCAGCCTGCGCACCGAGCGTCTGAGTGACGAACTCATACGCGGTCTTGTAGCGTTGATCGGTCAGACGGATCTCTTCGTTCTCAAGGTTCATCTCATGGAACGCGATGCTGTTCTTACGCAGCAGTCGCTTGGTCTGATCGCACTGGACGCACCTGGACTTGGTAAACACGATGACATCGTGGTCCATCGTCGCATCAAGCAACTCTCGATCGATAGTAATGTTGTCGGTCATAGGTTGTATCTCCTTACGTTGTTTGGTCATTGAGCAGCTGTAGTTCGTGGATAATGTTGTCGACTTCTTGTCGCGTATGAGCTGTATATACACGTGCGCCACTACGGCGCATATGTGTGATGACTCGGATCTGTTGGCGTCTGAGAGAGCCGTTGTCACTCTTTGTTTCGACGAAACAGGTGGTAGCTGGAGTGACAATGATCTGGTCAGGAACGCCCCGCATACCGGGGGAGGTGAACTTCGCAGTCCACCACCCCCGGCGTCGACACTCGTCGACAAGGTAGCCTTCAACATAGTGTTCAGGGCGACCCATTAGCGATGACCTCCTGCTTATGGGCAGCGTGCCAACGGATACGGGCTCTGTCTGACGTGAGGGGGTCGGACATGATCCCGCATGAACACTTGGCACGACCCTTGACGTTGGTCTGGTCATCCGGTCCCACTTCGGGGAAGATTCGATCACCCCACTTGGTGAACGGCTTCCCCTCAGCGATGAGGGTATGGCCTCGGACACGTACCTGCTTGGGCATGTGTACTCCTTCCTGTTGTTTTATTCTTGTTCCGGCTCTTGCTCTGGGATCGTATTCATCCAGTTCGATTCGTACGAATCACAGAACATCTGGGCATAGGTATCCAGATCCAGTTGTTCGATGAGAGCGCGGCGCTGATCCTCGCTCAGACACATGAGATCCTCGTTGAGAACCATCATGTGCCAGGTAGGCTCGATACCGGTGATCTTGCGGATAGAAATATCCTGATCAACCGGAGCCTGCTGGATGCTGTACTGATGCGCAGTCATTGCATCTGGCGCATAGCCGTTAGCGATCATGATTGCATTGGCGGTTGCGTCAGTGCGCACCACGGGAGCGTCGCCGCGCTTCTTGCGCGACTGGGCCACTGTGGCGTTGACTTTCCATGCACCGGCTGCACGCAAAGAGACTGCGCCCTCGGTGCCCGGCTTGACGACGAACACCCGGTTGTAGTGCTGGAGCGCTCGCGGGTTGCGAGCTGCCAGCTCAGGAGAATCCTCCTGATCCACAGGGATGGGATCTGCCGCGTAGTGGAACGTGAGCATACCAGGAGAGGCTGCGATGACGTTCTGGAAGAGTAGCAACGCTTCCACGCTGTCTTCCTGATGCGCGATCGCCGTCATGATGTCTCGCGCAGTATCTGGGTCAACTGGCTTGTTGATGAGCTCAGGGTTCGTCACCGCGATTGCTCGTAGGTACACAGCCATTGCTCGATCGAGCGCGGCTGGGTGAGCCAACGAGTTCGTGGGCGATGGCTTGCGCCAACATGCCAGAGACGAGCCTGATGCGCTGAGAATCTTTGCATCCTGGGGCTTAGCAGTACCGTCTGCATACGCAGGTGGTACAGCCAACTCGATACGGTTGTTCGAGTCCTTGGACACAAGGAGCAGCTCTTCAGGCTCGATCAAGACATGGATACGCTCAGACTGCTCATCGAGCACCCTGTTGTTTGTCTCCAGGTCGATGTCTGCCGAGTACAGACCATCGGTGTTTGTCGAGATGATGCGAGCGCCCTCAAGAGTCTGAGCTTGCCCGATCATCCAGGAGAACAACTGGCCGATCAGTCTCATGGAGATGATCATGTTGTTCATGCGGATGGGGGAGCCTTCGAACTCAGTGTCTCCTGCGCCGGAAGCGCTGTTGAGCAGCAGCTTGACACCGCTTCGCTTGGAGATGAACATCTCTCGCTCGTCAGCGGTGATGGAGGGATCCTTCATCAGCTGACCGAACCGCTCCTTGTCCAGGTAGAGCTTGCCGTAGCGGTCCTCGCCCAACGCCTCGTTGTAGAACGCGGAGAGGTTGGTGAGCAGCAAAGGGTAGTACGACGAGAAGTCCTCGTGGACGGCCTTAGCTACTGATGTCATCGCATACTTAGGATCAAGCTTGGTTGACCCATCGCTGCGCTTGAGGAATAGCTCTTTGTTACGCACAGGCTTGAAGAATGCGCCTCGCTCTGGCTTGGGCGACGACTTACTCATCAAGACCTGCTGCCACGGGATGACCCGTTCATCGGGCAGGGTGACGCGGATGCTCTTGCGGATGGCCATGGCTTGCTCTGGTTCAGGCAGATTGCGAACATGGAGAGTCTCAATGACCGCGTCAATGAGATCTCGTAGAGCATTCGCCTCAGCGTTGTGATCCTTGAAGAGGACCATGTTTGCTTCAGCGCCGTGGATGCCACCGGTTGAGAACGTCGCGAAGCACGACGTTGGTGTCCCGTCTGTTCGGAAGTAGGGAACGTTGGTGGCCCGCTTGGGGATCTCATTGAGCCGGTAAGCGCTGATCACGCCGTCGTTATCGACGTTGTTGCAGTCTGGATCAAGACTGTGGTCCTCGGTGTATGCCTTAGACCCGTTGAAGTTCTTGCCACGAATACTTGCGTAGTACTCGTAGACCTCATCGAAAGCAGCGTGAGCGTGAGCATCTTCGATGTTCTCGTAGAAGAAGCTCTTGGCGAGTTCGAGAACGTCGAATTGCTCGATGCCCAGTTCCTGCGCACGTTGCTTGGACGGATACATGAACGACACCGTCTTGATGTCCTTCAGCCGTTCGTAGGGAGCGAGGACGCGTGCAACGAACTTCGCTGACGTTGAGTCAGGAGTTAGTCGATCACGACGAACACGATCGGGCCTGCAATCCGGCTTTGACTTGGAACCGTTCACAGCCTGGTAGACGGTCTCAGGATAGTCAACCATCAAGGCGTGCTTGAGGTCGAACCCGCCTGAGTATGTCGGGTGATCTGCTAGGTACGCCAGATTGACAACGTCGCTGACGTTGTAGGCGATCAGTTCGATGAGATCATCGATTGTTTCGATGATCGAGTCATGCTTCAACCGATCGGATTCGAGGATCTGGTAACCCAGCATGCCAAGCAGGCGCTTGAGGCCCACACGTTGCTGCTTCTCATTGAAGCGTGCGATGTCCAGGTGCCTACCGGAATGAAGCATAGATCGCCTGACCTTGTTCGCCGTCCCGTCCCAGCCCTTACCGTTAGCAACAGCAGAAGAGGTGAGGTACGACGGCATCTGACGGATGTACTCATCGGTGAAGAGAGCGTCATTATGCTTGCGGATCGTCTTTGCAGTCACAGGGGTGGTGCGCCTGAATGCAAGCTTGCATGTTTCCATCATCTCTTCATAGATACGACGCTTCTCATCGTCTGTCGTGGCGAGCATGGCACGTTCACGAGCCTGACGGACAGGCTCCTGCGTTCTTTCCATGACGCTTGCGAGGTAAATACTCATGAGGGTCGTGTCATAGTTGGCGGAGTTATAGCCGCATACGAACGGATGAACCTCAGGATCGTAGTTCGGATCCGTGTCGCATACAGGGCGGTACTCTCGCAAGTACGTACTCTGGGAATGTGGGTCGTTCACTGAGGCTGCATCGCTGAGACCAATCATGCGGGCGAGCAGATGATTAGCTTCCCACTTCGCTAGGTTGTGCAAGCGTAGGATGGGTGTTTCACTGTGTTTCCAGAGGCGCGCCCAGGCTGGATTGCGCTTCAGAATGGCCGCGAGCACTGTGTCGTGGTCCAAGTCGCGGCGACGCAGCGCATCACCGACGGGGGTGCCCACGTCGACGAGATAGAACACATTGAGAGCACGGGTTTCACGGTCGAAGAAAGCAACGGTGAACACGTTGGTGAGTGACTCGATGTCCCAGAAGACGAATCGAGCTTTCTTGTAGGTGGTTCGCTTCATATGAGCTACCCCCCCCTTCGTTGATATATCGTTCAAAAGAGCGTCTCTAGCTGAGGTAGCTCATGCGGAATGTAGTTCTCGATGTAGTGCTTGACTGCACTTTCGGGATTATCGGCGTAGATGTCGCACAGTGTGTCGTAATCGGGGTGATCGGGCGACACTGTCCACACGTCACCACGAGCCCACGCGACAAAGGTGTCAACGTTGTCACGAGCGGAACCATAACCCTCCTTGACGGCTGCAATGACAGTGAACCAGGTGGACTGGTCGTAGCCATGACAGGCGATCATGTCAACGTCGTATGGGATATTGCGCTCGACAAGACTCTTCTTCCAGTTATTCCACCACTGGGTGGTGATGTCGCTTGGATCATCGATGTCGTCTCGCTCCATGGCTTGAAGAAGATCGTCGATGGCCGGGTTGTCATCGTAGTCATCGATGTTGTCGGTTCGCGTGTTGCGATCGGCGTTGATGACAACGATAGCCGCCTCTTCGTGGGAGAGCCACGACCTGGGATCTTCGGCATCGGTATCCTGACAAACGGTGTAATTGACACCGTTTTCATCGGTGTATACGTCGTCTTGGCGGATGTAACCGGCGTGTGTCGTGTGGGTGAGATTCATGAGTAAAGCCCTTTCTGGGTGATTGAATAAATGCCACACAACCCCTGCTCAGCGATTGTGAGACAGGGGTTGTGCAGGGTTGGTTATTGGCTGTTTTAGCTGTCCTGATCGTCATCGTCTGATGCAGATCCAGGTGAAGCCGTAGCGGTGGCTCGTAGGAGCCCTCGCGTAGAGATTGGTATGTTGTGAGGAATACCAATCTTGCACATAGAGCCTCCCGCTGGCTGAATATCCATCCACTCGTGGAGGTCATATTCAATAATCAGTGGCTCATTACCAACAATACGGTTTTGGGTACGCACAGCTGTCGACGTGACGATCCAATTGCTGCCGCCATCTGGGGTATCTTGAAGCACAAGCGTCAAATGCTTGACGAACTTGTTGTACCCCAGAGGTGGATTCGATGGCTGGTCTTTGACCAACCACGCGCGATAGAGCGCGTAGAGGAATCGCCACGGAAGTAGATCCCAGACCATGCGATCAAGGAACTCTTCGACGAACGCACGGACGGGATCGTTCTCGATCTTGTACTGATGGAGTGCGTTTTTGACTGCGGCTGGCTCAGACAGCTCGTAGAAGTTACTGCTGAGTACACGGTGAAGGACATATTCGAGCACCTCAGTGCGATGCATGTAGTCCTGCTTAATGTACTTGCGCTCAGCACCCGTGAAACTCTTGTTGAACGGGATGATGAGTTGCCTACGGTAAAGCGAGCCCGACTTGTCTCGAAACCTGGGTGTGTCGTTCACACATTGGACCATGAAACCCCTGAATTGGTATGCGATAGGGGTCTTGTTCTTGCGGTTGATCAAGATGACATCATTGGTGATGACAGCCTTGAGATTTGCCGCCTTATCGACGTATTCACCGACATCGTTCTCATCGACAAGGACCGCGTTGGTCCTGATGAGAGGTTCCAGATGGAAGTCTTTACCGAAATCGGCAACGGAAATAGAAGTCCACGCACGCTCACCGCATAGGTTACGCATGAGTGTGAGAAGCGTTCCCTTACCGTTGTTACCGACTTCGGAGAGAAGCCATGCAGTCTTGTCCCATGCAACGTTGGGTCGAATGATGGCTGACATGATTTCCCATAGGAGGTTGACGATCTCGGGATCGTCGTTGAGATCATCCATCCACGATTCGATGTCCCAGTCAGTACCGTCCGCATCGTTATGGATGACCGGGTTGACTGGGTTGTCCTTGTAGTCGATCGCAGATTTCGCGGTAAAGACGATCTCAGGGGTGAATGGCAACAGTTTCTTCGACTTGTAATCGAAAATGCCGTTGTTGACGGCCACGAGATCGCGGTTGGTGTTGACCATGACGCGAGGGGCGTTATCTTTCAGCATATCGATAACATGGTCAAGCTCTGTAGGCGAAATTGAGTAGTTGTACGCACGGGCGAGCACTCGGATCGAGACCTCATCGGTGACGTAGATGCCTGTATCTGGACCGTGGTCCATGTACACGGCTAGTACATCATAATTGGGATCTGTGTTCTTATCTGACAGCATGATACTGACGACCCGGTTGCGATGGAGCATGCAATCGGCGATCACTGCCGGTGAGAGTGTGCTCAGTGTCTGAAAGGCTCGTTTGCCCTTGAGTTCATAGTTCGCGTTTTCTGCGATCAACCGGTTGTTGATGCGGTTGAGTAGCTGGAACTCAACGCCTTTCGCATCAAGGACTTCTTGGTTCTGTGTAGCAAAAAACAGCTCGACCTCATCGGAGATCAGCTGGTTACGCGGTGGCAGCATAGCCTGGCGAGGCTTCGCCTGCTTCTGAGCAGGTGCGGTAGAGGTGGCGTTTGTTGTCATTGAAGCCACATCCTCGTCATGTTGGATGCGGCGTCAGTGGGGTGCAGCATGTGGGACCTTCTTTCAATTCTAAGGTGCACGAGCGGTAGGGTTCCGCGCATGTGGGATACAGGGAAGTACTCGTACGCCAGAGGAATCGTACATTACATTGGGTTACCGCGCAAGCTGCGCATGGCGGTCAACGACCATGTTACCGGTCGTCATCTTCTGTTGTCTCTCGACGCGCGACAGCGCGTTACCCAGAGAGACGACAAGGGTACGGGGGTCTCTCGTGCTCCAAACGCGTCTGTGAGGCTCTGAAATGACCTCAATGCATCTGAGTGCCGGTTTTTGTCTCCCAGGGCCGTAGAGACGCGCCTGGGGGCCTTCTCGGGGATGTGGAGCCTCTTCAGCGGAGCGCATTGCTCATGAAGGGGAGTCGATGGGTGCTGTGAGAGGGGCCTGTAGCAGTTTTTCTTCTCGATGTAGCAGATTTCGAAAAATATCTGCTACAGGGTTTTTTGGCGGGATTTCAAGGAAAAGCTCTTATTGATAATTATTTCTAATAAATATCTGCTACATATATAATCGTTGGTATTTCAACGTAAAACCTAGTTTGTAGCAGATGTAGCAGATATTTTCCTCGCTATGCACGCATGCGCGCACACGCACGTGTGATACTCGAAGAAGTTGTTTCTGTCAATCCTGAGAATGTATGCATTTCATATGCCGAGATGATCGCTTGACTGTGTGTTTGGATGCGTGTATCACGCGCACATACGCGCATGCGCACCTGAAGACTTGGTGCCAAAAAGCTGCTACATCTGCTACAAGTGGCACTTTTCGTTGCAATGATGCGCGAAAGTGCCGTAGCAGCGATTTTTGGCCCTGTAGCAGTTTTTGCTACACGTGTTGTTTGCCTTGGTATTTCAAGGGAAACAGGGTCGTAGCGTGTAGCAGTTTTTGGTCCAACATCTGCTACAAGCCTTGTTTTGTCGTGCTTGTAGTGATCGCGGCCACAGTGCTGTTTCGGTGTTGCGCGCGATGATTTACCAATATATGTTGGAGATCACAATCGGCCTAGTTGTCTGTATACGCATTGGTGTTGCATGTGTGTTCTTGTTCGTGTATCCTGTCGTTGACAGGTTGATTCGGGTTCGTGGAAGTGAACCGAGATCTGGGACGATGTGGGACCGCACAACGTAAAACGGACGGGAGCTGGTGGGACGGCTCCCGTTCGTGTTTCTGGGGAGAGAAGTCGCATCACAATAAAACAGGGGCCATCCGGTGAGGATGGCCCCTGTTGCTTTCATGAAAAGATCCGCTGGTAGCCGTTGCTGTCGGCTTGGGATCCGGGTCTGTGTTTACGGTGTGACGCGATCACGCTGCTGCGTGTGCGCGTGCCCACTTCGCCTGCTTCTTGGCGCGGTGCTTCGCAGGATTCCACCGTAGGGAGTGCCTGTCAGCGAGCTGCTCACGTTGAGCCTTCTGCTCCGCGAGGAACTCAGTTCGGGTGAGGCCATCGTGGTTCTGACGCTCTACCCAGAGCTTGAACTCCATAGAGTTCGTGTCCGGTAGCGCATAAACGAACTCGGCAGCGTACACGCGAGCCCTCTTCAGGAAGACGATGCGCTCGCGGATGAGCACACCGCGTCGATCGCGGATGCGGCGCTTTGTTTCGCGGTACTGCCAGTTGTCCAGCAGATCCTGCTTCGTCTCGCTGGGGAGACGGTTGTACACTACGTGACGCAGGATTGCACCAGGCGTGCCGTCGAAACCCTCGATACCTTCTCCAGGCTTCGGAGGATTCCATGACATACCAAGATCCTTGGGCAGATTCGGGATGACGATGTTCTGCTTGTTGTCGTAGATGAGTCCACGCTGAATGATCATGACAATCCTCCTTTCTGTTTGAAGATATATTAAAAGATTGAAATGAATGATGAAACTTGTTTCTTCATTCCAATCCCCGGTTCGTACCGTGTACGAACCGGGAGGGGGGGGGGGGGGGGGGCCCCCCCCCCCCCCCCCCCCC
>CALIZH010000055.1 GCA_938028585.1 uncultured Actinomyces sp.
CATCCGAGCAGCGGTGGGAGGGCCATCATCGTCCATGCGCCGTGCTGGTCGGAGATCCAGCCCTTGCGCTGTAATTCGCGCATGCGGGAACTCTTGTGCTGCCGCGTCTGTGGGTGCTTGTGGGTGCGCCCGCGCGTGTTGCCCTGGGATGTCTTCGGGGCGCGTGCGGAGGCGGGGCGTGTGGTCGGCGCGGCACTGTGCATACCCTTAGTTTAGTGATAGTCACCTGGCAGACTCAAGACCCGGGGACGCGATGAGACAGGCGCGAAGTGGTGCCCTCATCGGTGAGGGGCAGTGTGTGCGCTCGGGTCTGGAATGACGAGGCCGTGGCTGGGCCGGGTGCCGCCCGCACTAACAGGTCGGGCAGCGGGCGACATACGCGAGGGAGGGATGACCCATTGGGTCATCCCTCCCTCACACGCCTGACAACGTTAGCGGTGTCACTTGTTGAGGCCGTTGCTGATGCCGCACAGGGAGGCGAGCGCGTTCGCCTTCGTGGAGGCATCGCTCACGGCGGCGGAGTATTCCGTGTCGCCGCTCATTGCGCCGGCGGGATCCATGTCCTTGAGCTTGTCCAGGGACTCCACGTAGGGATCAAGAACGTCCTTGACCTCCTTGTTGCTGACCTTCTTGGCGGCTTCCCTGAAGGTATCGGCAGTCTTGGCCATCTGATCCTTCAGCGCCTGCGGGTCCGTCAGTGCCGCGCTGGAGGCAGAGAAGTCCTCGACGACCTTGGTGGCAGCGCCCTGGACCTCCTTGCAGGCGTCGGCCTTGGACTGAGATCCACAGGCGGCCATGCCGAGGGGAAGCAGGGTGACGAGAAGGGCTGCAGCGATGCGACGCTTCATGGGAATACTCCTTGATGTGATGTGGGTTGAAGCAGTGACAGCTTACCGCGTTTCAAAAAAGCAGGTGATGCTGCGTGCGTCTACTGACTGCTAGTTATTGAAATCCCAATGCAGGTTGCAGGCCTCGGATTGTCCCTTCCGATAGACTCGACGGCGTCGTCATTGGCGCGTCAGCTTCCAATGTCCCATCCGAAGCCGCACAGGTCGCTGAGTTTCTTCCCGTGATTCTCCATGTCTGTCATGGCACTGTCGAACTCCTTGGAAGAGAACATGGTATCGCCGTCGTCGTAGAGCTCGATGATCCTCTCCATGTCAGCGATAAAGCTCTGAAAAACAGGCTTAACCTTCTTGTTCTTGACCTTTTTTGAGGCCTTCTTGTAGGAAGATGTCAGGTCAGCCATCCGGTCCCTGAGGACCTTCGGATCTCTGCTGGTGGTCTGCCCTTTCTTTTCCGCCTGCTTGTTGGCGCTAGTCACAGCATTGTCGATTTCGCGACAGGCGGCCGCCTTGGATTGGGAGCCGCAGGCGGCCATGCCGAGCGGGAAGAGGAGAACGAGAGTAGCTGCGAGAATGCGCCGTTTCATGAGAACGTTCCTAGGGGCTGTGATGACGGTACGCCGAGAGTCTATCGTCTTTCGCAGACGCGGTACAGGCCCTCTCATGCTGCGACTATCCGCCATGTCGAGGTGGTCGACAGTGCCTGGGCGTGGATAGCGAGACTGTCAGCGGAACGTCATCGATCCCATGAGAAGCCGCACAGCTCGTTGAGCTTGTCACCGTGCTCGGTCAGATCCTGCGTGAGGGCCAGCATCTCGTCGGAATAGTAATCGAACGTTTCAGCGCCCATCGCCTCGTTGATCTTATCGAGGTCGGCAAGCACATCCTTGTACGCCGCCGACACCTCCTTGTTGGACACATTGTTGGCGGCGTCCTTGTAGATGCCCACGAAGAGATCCATCTTGCTTCTGAAATCGTCAGCGTCGGTTGTCGAATCCAGGGAATCGGACTGCTCCAGAACAGCGTTGCGGGCCTTCTCGATCTCTGCACAGGCGTCGGCTTTGGACTGGGAGCTGCAGGCGGCCATGCCGATCGGGAGGAGAAGAACGAGGGCTGCGGCTGCAAGGCGGCGCGTCATGGGTACTCCTTGATGTGTGACGATGAACGCCTGAAAAGTCTATCGTCATGAAGAAGTGTGGGCCAGGGGCGCTGCCCGCACTGGGTCAGGATGCGAAAGGAGGGAGCCACTGGGGCTCCCTCCTCACGGTGTGGATGGTACTAGCGAGGCGTCACTTGTCCCATTTGAAACCGCAGAGATTGTTCAGCTCTTCGCCGTGCTTGGTGAGATCGTCCCTGACAGTCTCGAGATCAGAGGAGTTGGACAAGGACGAGTTGGTCAGCAGGTCGACGTACTTGTCGAGGTCATCGAGCACAGCCTTGTATGCCTTCTTGACCTTCTTGTTCTTGACCTTCTTCAGCGATTTCTTGTAGACGTCGGTGATCTTCTTGAACTGGTCCTTGAGAGCCTTCTCGTCGGTGTAGTCGATGTCCTTGCCCTTCTGCGTCTCGGCGAGGGCAGCGTCGCGGGCCTTCTCGATCTCCTTGCAGGCGGCAGCCTTGGACTGCGAGCTGCAGGCGGCCATGCTGAATGGGAAGACGAGGACGAGGGCAGCGGCGATGATGCGACGCTTCATGGGAGTGCTCCTATGTGTCGTGATGATCTGTACGCTGAAAGTCTATCGGTTGAAAACAATTTGTGGGGTGGTTACTGGGTGATCCGTGGCACCACTCTGTGCGGTGTCGCTCAAGGGGCTGCTCGGTGGAGTCTTCCCCGAGCGAGCCTCTTACCAGCGTTGGGTTACCGGTCCCACGTGAAGCTGCAGAGGTTGTTCAGTGCCTCCCCGTGGGTGTCCATGCTGTCCTGAATAGACTCATAATCGGGTGACGCGCTCGCGTTTTCGTCGGTATTCAGTAGGTCAATCAGCTTGTCGAGGTCGTCGAGGACGTCTGTGAAGGCAGTCTTCACGTCCTTGTTGGTGACCTTCTGTGCGGATTCCTTGTAGATGCCAGTCATCTTTGTCAGGAAATCGGCGTACTCCTGCTGGCTGGCACGGGGAGGGGTTAACCCACCTCGGGCACCCCTCCCGGCATGGTGTGCGCGTCAGCAACTGCTCACCAGTCCAAGGTAAACCCGCAGAGGTTCTTCAGTACCTTTCCGTGGTCGTCGATGTCTTGCTCATTCTGCTCGTATTCCGGCGACGTGCTGTGAGTGTTGGTCCTGTAGAAGTCAACGTGCTTGTCGAGGTCCTTGAGGACGTCGTTGAAGGCAGCCTTGACTTCCTTGTTGCTGACCTTCTTGCCGGCGTCCCTGTACATGTCCAGCAGCTTCTTCAGATGATCTGGGACTTCGTCGATAGGCATGTCCAGAATCGAGTGTTCGGCCGAGTACTGGTGAACGGAGGTGCGTGCCG
>CALIZH010000056.1 GCA_938028585.1 uncultured Actinomyces sp.
CTGTGCGCGTCTAGGAACTAATCCGTTCCCAAACGTCTTTAAGAACAGGGTATTGACGTTCCGGGGCTAACTGGATGCCAGCAGCTTCGATACTGTGTGCTGCACAAAGAAGTGAGAGGCTTCGTGGGTCTCCTAGTAAATTGAAATCATCAAGAATCTGCGTATAGGGCACTCTTAAAGGGTCGAGCAGAGGTCCAATTGCGACCATTGCCGCAATCTGCTGCTCTTGGCTGGATGAATTCGCTCTCCGGTAACGCGGATTATGATCCAATGTTCGGACGATAAAATTTCTGCGTCCTTGGGGAATATTAGAGTAGCCGATCGCGGAAAGAACCGCCGCAACTTGGCTTTCAGGAGTTTCCGCGTCACGTTGAGCCCATCGTGAGCTTTTTGCCTCGTTATTCCGCACAGTGGCTGCGATATTAATAGCTGTAATGAGTGCCGTTTCGAGCTCTATGAGGAGCGCTTCAATAAGCTCAGGATGTGATGGTTTGCTGCCTTTACTTGGTACTCTAGCGCGCCACTGCAGTGCTTCGTCTGCACGTTCATAATTGGCATGTTGTCCATCGTGGCGTTGGTCACGAAGGGTGGTATAGAATCTAGTAAGCGTTTCCTTCTGTTCTTTTGTGCCTTGTTGGGTTAAGAAATCGAGGTCATGTCTCAATTGTTCGCCATACCATATCCAAATTGCGGACACAACCTGCGGAAAAGTTGAGGCGTGGTTATTGATAGCCTCTTTGGGAAAATCGGCACATTTTGATCCAATGGTCATTAGCTTAAGTCTACTTAGGTTTTCGGATGCTAGGATGACTTTATCCTGTATCATGAGTTCCTCCTCGGAGTTGAACGCGGACGTATTGGGTCAGCGATAGGGCCGCGATAGTTAAAGCCAATGTGAAACTCTGGAAGAATTTCGCCGTTGGAACGGTAATGCTCAGATGAAAAGTGTAGGGGTACGAAATCAATCTCAGCCCTTAGCTGATCGACCCAGACCTTACCCTTGCGTCCGTCTGCCGATGCCCATGCAACCCGTCCTGTGTACTTGGTTGGATTACCGTTTGAATTGCTCGCAAGGTATGTCAAGTGGACTCGTCTGCTTACATCAAGTCCTAGAGAACCCAATTCTTTGAACTCCGTCTGGCATCTATTTATAAAACCCATGTGGAACAGTGCTAGCCCCCTTAGGAAGCTGATACGGTATTGGTCAAATGTTGCAGCACCGCGAAGGGAATCGAGTAAATCGAGGCACTCCTTCCAATCTTCCTGTGTGAACGCTACGGTATTTCGCTCGCCTCGTAAGGGATATTTGCCAGTCTTATCTTGCCAGTAGAGGTCAAGGATAAGGCGCGCACACTTCCAGTCGTCCCGGATATTAGTCGGCGCTTCGAGCAGTATGCTTAGAGCACTTTTTATCGTCTCGTGATTGTTTCTTTTATCTAGTGCGCGCCTTGCGAGGAGGTAAGTTGCGGAGGGATCATCAATGGATTTTAATTGGTCCACGAAGCTCTGCTCCTGGTCCGTTTCACCTAGGAGTCGAGCGATCTCCGCTTGACGGTCAGTGTATTTCGAACGTTGACCTGGTGAAAGATCATCGGGATCAATGGAATCAAGTGAAGCCCTCGCGTCGGCCAGAAGTTTGAACCGTTCTTGTGGAGTTAGAAGACCGGATGGCACAGTGTCCTTAGCTACCCAAGCAAGAACATCAACAGGGTAAATGTTTTCAGGGTCTATTGCGCGCGCACTCATGACAGCATCAAGGAGTCGGGAAAGGATTGGTTCGATCAACCCTGCGGGAGATGGATTGTCTTGAGCGACTAGCTCGTAAATCTGTGATCCAAGCGAAGATGCTAATTCAACGTAAAGATTGAGACGCGTGCGTGGTGCGATGTTGTCATCTTCTTCTAGTGTTCGCTGTAGTAGCTCCTCTGAATTGCAAAGGTAGGCTAGCCGTTTTTCGCGGGTGTTTTCTCTGTCGCGTTGTGACCACTTAATGAACTCTCGCATGAGATTTACTTCTAGCAGTACGAGCCGCGGGTGCGACATCCCGCTCTGCTCACGTTGGTCGGCAAAGGCCTCCGCCAATTCTCCGTACCATCGGCAGTAGCGACCATGCTCTGGGCTTTGTGGCCCAATATGTTCCATCAGGTCGACGATGAATTGAACTTCGCCGCCAGAGGTACGCCTTCCAAACTGAGGCTGTATGTAGCGAATCAATGATGAAATTACATCGATTTCGGTTAGATCTGTCAGATTCTCTTTTGAAAGAAGCTCAGCTTCGAGGCGCGTGCGGACACCAAGGAATTGATTTCCACTGGCGTCTTCTGTCCATCTGAAAATATCGAACTGACGTACAAAGTCGACGATTGCTTGCGAGCCTTGGCGTCCAACGACACGTAGTGCCAATTCAAGGGGTACGACAAGGCTGCGTCGACCAGCGGTGAGCAGCATTGCGCTTAACTGTTCCGAAGTGCTTCGCTCTGCGACGGGAAGAGCTGCTAGATCTTCCGGTGAATGATCAGCTGGAGCCAGTGTGTCGATGTGAAAGCCCGATGCGATGAGCGCAGCTGCAATCGCTGTCATGCGCGCATCTGTTTCTGGTTGTTTATGCTCGCGTGAAAGGGACTCCATGCCGGATTCGGCTGCCCGCATTTCGAGGGCGAGTCCACGGCGCAGACCCGACTCTGTTTCGGGAATAGCCCGGTAGAGCATTGCAAGGATGGAGGAGTCTGCTTTAGCGTTGAGTGCAGGAAGGTTGATTCCGTACGATTTCAGCCAAGGTGTATAAGCGTTAACCTCTTCTTTGTCGAGTTGGATTGGAGCGGTAATGAAGTGTTGGGCTTCGCCTGAACGACTGAGATACGCGCTTCCGATGACGAGCACGCGTTGTCCACGCGCCCGAAGTTGTCTGTGCAGTGCAAAGTAGTCATCGGCATTGACCATCCCATCCCAGATAAGAACAGTCTTGAGCCCAGTCGCCCCTTCAACCCACAGGTTGTAAGCCTCAATCTCAGATGCATTTGGGCGATCATGACGTCTTGCTTGGTGGAGTACCGCAGCCTTCCCGGACCTTGCGAGCATCTGTGCAAGCCAGGTAAGGGCAAGGCTCTTGCCTGTCGCAGTTTGCCCCTGGAGAATGATTGGAGCAATGTCATCCGGATCGTTGAGTGCTGCCTCAACTTTTTTGAGGAGCAGTTTTTCATACGTTCGGGGTAGCTTCATTCCAGATGCTATTGCCCGCCAAGGAGGTGCACCTTCTGAAGAACCGAGGAAAGTTCGGAATCGTCGGTATGTTAGCGCTGTGGTAGCGTGTTCAAAAGGCTGAAGGAGGTCGAGATCAACTGGTCGTGCGGTCCCGATAATTCGGTTCCATATTGCGACATCAATTGGAACAAAACTATTGCCTACGGGGATTAAGTGTGAACCGGCAGTACTGCTGGCTGCGAAATCCTGCAAAAGTCCTGACTGGATTCCGGCTTCAAGGAATTCGTTCAGAGTCTCGATGTGCGGTGTGATGAGTTTTCTGCTGATCAGAGTGGCTATGAAAGAGTTTTCTATTGTGTCAGCCGTTGCTGAGAAAAGGTGTAACTGACCTGGGCCGAGACGATTTGCAAAATTGTATAGGTCTTGCGCTGATAGCCAGTCGCATAAAGACCAATCCTCGATGAAGACAGTGCCTTTTGGGGTGATTAGCTTGGGGTCGAGTGTCTCTGAAGCCTTTTGTTTCCATTCAACCCATTCAATTTCACTAGTAGGCGGACGTTCGTCGTTGGGAAGACTGAGTCCGCCGAACAAGTAGCGGAGTTGGAGTTCTGTAGTCGATCTTGAACTACGCGTATCCCTTGAAGCAGTCGGAACTACGCGTCGCCAATCGGCTTCGAGGCATGTGCTTAGCGTACTGTCTATTTGTGTTGTAAAGACGGTATTCCATGGTATTTCAGCGATTTGCTTAAGGTGTGAAGGGGGTTGGAATCGCTGTGCCAACTGATCGTACTTCTCCAGGTCTCTTCTGGGGTCCCCGGTCATGCTGTTTGCGGCTGCTGTCCTGAGTTCTTCGGGGAAAAACCATGTGGAGTCGCTCGGAGGGGCAGTGAGGCTGTGGACCTCTTGGCTTTGTCCGAGGATTAAGAACCTTGGGCCCATGTTTAGGCGTGCGAACAGCTCTCGATCTTTCAGTATCAAGCTACTTGCCCTCCCTTGGATGAATTATGTGAGTGTCTATTGTATTGGATGGTGGTGTATCTGAATGGCGGCTAATAGTGGATGGGTGATCGGTGGTGGTATGTGCGCCTTCGAGTCTTTGGTTCTTTTGTTCATGTGCTGGAGTGTTCATTGCCTGTGTGCTGGCAACGGTGCCTCCCATCACTCGCGTGTGACTGTCGTCTCTGACCCTAACATGGCTGTCGCGATAGGTCATGCGCAA
>CALIZH010000057.1 GCA_938028585.1 uncultured Actinomyces sp.
AGTACTTGCAGATCCTCTCCTTGAAACTGCTGGGAGTTTCGCGCGCCATGCCAATGACAACGGCTGGTCAGATAGTTTTCATGTCATTGGGTGGCATCATTCTCTTCGGTGAGATGAATCATGGTTTGGCTCTGGTGTGCGTGCTCAGCGCGATCACCTTGTTAGTCATCGGTGTTCTGTTCGTTTCAAAGAGTGAGAAGACTGAAGAAGCGCCCGAAGAGTATGTTGATTGGAAGCGTGGCGTTCCTTTAGTCGTGATCTCAACGGCCGCCCTCGTGGCATTCCTTCTCTTGGTGCAAGGCTTTGGCCTTGATGGTCGCTCTGTGATCCTTCCCCAATCGGTTGGTTACTTCCTTGTCGGTCTCATCGCAACGATCCCCGCGCTTTCGCCTCAGCTTGGTAAGGAAGACCGCCGCTGGAGCTGGCTCACCGTCCGCCAGATCCTTCCTGGACTCATGTGGGGTGCGGCAATTCTGTTCACTCAGATTTCCTCGTCGCGTATGGGCGTCGCGGTTGCCTTCCCCCTGTCACAGATGGGCGTCATTATTCAGACTTTCGGTGGAATTGTGATCCTCCACGAGACGCGCACGCGTCGCGAGATGCGCTGGACCATCATTGGCGTTGTCATCATGGTCATCGGCGTCATCATGGTGGGAGTTGCTCGCTCATTCAGCTAGACCTCGCTTGCGCCAGATGTCCCCATTGATCACGTGAAACAATGGGGGTATGTCTGAGCAGATCCCTCTTTTCGATCCCCAAAGCGCGCGCGAGTTTCTTTTCGCGCCTTCTGCTGATGAGGATAAATATCGCCGAGGCGTCGTGGGCGTTGTCGCGGGTTCTGACACCTACCCGGGGGCCGGGCTGCTGGCAGCCTTTGCCGCTTCGAACACCGGCGTGGGCATGGTTCGTCTGAATTCGACCCGTCGGGTAGAAGATCTGGTTCTCCACTACGCTCCCGGTGTTGTGACCGTGGGCGGTCGCATCCAAAGTGGAGTAATCGGTCCGGGGTGTACGAATGAGCGCTACGAGGATTGTCGTGAGCTTGCGCAATTTTGTATCGATTCCAAGCTTCCTCTGGTGATCGATGCAGGTGCGCTTGACTTGGTCAGAAGCCTCGTCGACTACGCGGATGCGCATTCACGTTCCCTTTCTCGCACAATCCTCACCCCTCATCACGGCGAGGCCGCGCGCCTTCTTACGCAGTTCGGCCATCAGCTTTCCCGGGCAGATGTTGATGCTAATCCTGCCGCGTCTGCCAAGGAACTTGCCTCGCTTACGGGCGCCATTATCCTTTTGAAAAGCTCGACAACTTTGTGCTCGTATCTCCGTCATGACCAGGGGAATCGAACGCAAGAAATCATCTCGATTCCTCAAGAAACCCCCTGGGCTGGGGTCGCGGGTAGCGGTGATGTGCTTGCCGGGACGGTCGCGGGGATCGCTGCGGGGTTCCAGGCGCGAGCTGAGCGTCGTCAGGGGAACCCGTCGATTTCCGAGGCCGAATGCGCAACCCTTGCGAGCCTTGGAGCGTGGGTGCATGCCCAAGCTGCCCTTCGGGCAAGCGCGGTTTCGGAGGGGAAAGTGCGTCCCATTCAGGCTATTGACATTGCTCGCGCTCTTCCGGAAATTATCGGCGAACTGTGTTCCTAGTCCCTGAGAGTGCGATACTTGGGGAGTGGAAACTTCCAAACGTGGATGCGGATACCCCTCGGTAGCATCCGTTGATCTTGCAGCATTCGCGCATAATCTTGCCCATTTGCGAAGCTGCGCACCATCTTCTTTGCAGATGGCGATCATTAAGGCTGATGCCTATGGACATGGTTTGCTTCCCCTTGCCCAAGCCGCCCTGGGTGCTGGAGCCGATTGGCTGGGCGTCGCTCAATTAGCCGAGGCCTTTGAACTGCGTGAAGGACTCGATAGCGCGGGAATCGCGCGTGATAGTGCGCCGATTCTGGCATGGATTTCCACCAGTGGAAGTGATTTCGAATCCGCGATCCGCGCAGATATTGACCTGTCTGTGTCCTGGACATGGGTTCTTGACGAGGTCTGCGCAGCGGCACGTCGCTGCGGGCGCCCGGCAAGAATTCACGTCAAAGTCGACACAGGAATGTCACGTGCGGGTTCGACCTTGGCCGATCTGCCGGAGCTTGCCCAGGCTGTACGAACCGCAGAAGATGCTGGACTTGTCCAAGTAGTTGGCGCTTGGAGTCACCTTTCGCGAGCAGATGATCCCAGCGCCGCAGGTGAAGAATCGACGCGCCGGCACCGTCAGATTTTTGAAGAGGGTCTGCGCATTCTCGCCGAAGCGGGAGTGCACCCGCAGATTCGCCACCTTGCCGCAACCTCGGGAATTTTGTGGCATCCGGAAACCCACTACGACATGGTTCGCGCGGGGATCGGAATGTATGGACTTTCTCCTGATCCTTCGGTTGCAAGTGCTCAGGAATTGGGGCTGACACCAGTGATGACGCTGAGCGCTCCACTTACGTCAGTGAAGGTCATCGAAGAAGGGACCCCGGCCTCGTACGGAGGAACCTGGCAGGCCCCAAGCCGTCGTTGGGTGGGTTTGGTTCCGCTGGGATACGGAGACGGGATCCTACGAGCGGCTTCCAATGGCGCGCCGGTTGCTGTTGAAACTGATTCAGGTCTGGTGAAGGCGCACATCGTTGGCCGAATCTGCATGGACCAATTCATCATTGACCTGGGGCCCGCTGAAGGGCAGGAAGGCACAGCTACGCAAAACAGTGGCAGTGCGCCCGCAAAGGTAGGAGATCAAGCCATTCTTTTCGGTGACCCGGCCAAGGGATACCCGATCGCAGATGAGTGGGCCGCGCATGCGGGCACAATCAACTATGAGGTCATTACTCGTTTGGGAGAACGCATCCCCAGGCAGTACGTGAACGAAGAGGAATAATGACACAGATACAGCAGTACAGCTATCGTGTGAGCGATGCGGAGCAGACTCGCGAGTTAGGTGAACATCTTGCGCATCACTTACGCGCGGGCGACCTCATCATGCTCCGAGGCGGCCTGGGCGCCGGTAAGACTACCTTCACTCAGGGAATTGGCCGCGGTCTTCAGGTTCGAGGGACCGTTGCCTCACCGACCTTCATTGTCGCGCGCGTTCACCCCTCGCTGGTCGGAGGCCCCGATCTTATCCACGCTGATGCCTATCGAATTCGCGACCTCGATGATCTGGAGACTCTCGATCTGGATTCAACTATTGATCAGGCCGTGACGGTTGTTGAATGGGGTGAGGGTAAGACCGAAGCCATGAGTGATGCGCGCCTTGAAATCGAGGTACAGCGCGCGAGCGGGGGAGAGGCCGCACGTGACGGTGATGTTGTAGACCTCGAGAGCATGGATGACGGTCAACGTATCATCACATTTACGCCCTACTCGCATCGCTGGGACGGTGTCTTTGATGACCTTGCACCACAGTTACGTGCGAGCGTGGAATAGGATCGACTTATGACCGAATTGTGCATTGATACCTCCGGAGCAACTGCAGTAACCGTCGTCGATGACGGAAAGATACTGGGAAGCTCAAGGAATGAGTCGGGTCGTCATCACGCGGAATCAATTACCCCCTGCGTCCTCGAAGCCCTTGAAGAGGCCGGTTTGCCGACCGATGCCGCAAAGGCCGGTCTTGACGCGGTGTGCGTAGGCACCGGTCCTGCTCCCTTCACCGGTCTGCGTGCCGGACTTGTTTCAGCACGTGTCTTCGCGAAGGCGGCGGGGATTCCGGTCTACGGCGTCTGCTCTTTGGACGTGATCGCCCGCGCTGCTTTGGATCGCCTGTCGCCGGACACTCATGTGTATGCATTGACCGATGCTCGCCGTAAGGAACTGTATTGGGGACATTACCTTGCAGAAGGCCCCGATGATGTTCGCTTGCTTGGACGTCTTGAGGTTGGCTACGCGCGTACCTTGAGCAGTGCCTTGCGTGAACAAGAAGGACTGCTGGTTTCTGATGCGCCGATCCCGGCGCACAGTGTCGATGAACTTGCCGGCGCAGAAATGGGACCGATTCTTCCCCTAGATCCTTCAGTCATGGTTCGCATTGTCCGCGCGCGCTTGGCTCGCGGAGGAGAGGACCGTTTGGGTACCGAACCCTTGTATCTGCGTCGCCCCGATATTCATGGGCAAGCGCCGGAGCGCATGTGAGCACAGCAGATCCCAGTGCCCTCGCCCAAGGCGTTAAGGAAACGCTGAGCGCGTGCGCGCACAGGCTCGCCGAGGCCTCGGGAGGAAAGCTTGTCGTGCTGGGGCCACAGGACTGGCATGCGGTTATCGCACTGGAACAAGCGATCTTCCCCGAGGACCCGTGGACGCCTGGGATGGTTGCCGAGGAACTCTCCTCGGGGCTGAGCGTCTACTTTGGCGTGTGCGCCGATGCTCCCCGGGGTGAACTTCCTGTGTTGTGCGGCTATGCGGGTGTCAAGGTTGGCCTCGACAGCGACGTAATGACCATGGGGGTTCTTCCCGATTTCCGAGGCCGTGGCTTGGGTCGCGCGCTGATGGACGCTTTGCTTGAGCTTGCCCGTCAGCGGGGGAGTGAACGAGTTTTCCTGGAAGTGCGAGCGTCCAATACCCCAGCGATCACACTGTATGAGCAATCGGGTTTTGAACGTGTCGGCGTTACGAAGGCTTATTTCCGGAACCCGCGCGAAGATGCGGTAAACATGCGTCTTGTTTTCGGCGCATGAAAATACGAAAAATTATGTTGCCCTAATACGGTGTTTTCTGACAGATTTTGTCGACTTTGTGACGCATTTTTACCGGGCTTCTCTGCGCTGTTATTTCCCTGAAAAATCAGGGTTTTAGGGAAGACTTATCTGACGCTGTGAGCAGATCAGGAGCGCGCGGGCCAGCAGTCCTACGGAAATGACACTCCTTCAGCTTAGGCTTGAGTCATGGCCACAAAAACTGTCGCAACTCGCAAGCGTCGCGCATGGACTACGACCGTTTTCGTCAAGCAACTTATGGCGATCTCCGGCATCGTGTTCGTGCTCTTCCTTCTTTTCCACTCCTACGGCAACCTCAAGATGTTCTTGGGGCAAGAAGCCTACGATCACTACGCACACTGGCTGAAAGAAGAAGCCTTTGTGCCGATCTTCCCTCACGGTGGGTTTATCTGGGTATTCCGCGCAGCCATGGTTCTCATGCTGGTGATCCACATTTGGGCAGCAGCAGTGACTTGGAAGCGCTCACGCCGCGCACGTCGCAGTGCGTACGTCGTCAAGCGCAGCGCAGCTGATGCTTATGCAGCACGCACCATGCGTATGACCGGTGTTCTGCTCTTCTTCCTCATCGTCTTCCACATCCTGCACTTCACCACGGGAACCATCCGTACCGGATTCGTCGCAGACTCCACTCCTTATGAGCGCATGGTCGCGACCTTCCAGAACCCCCTGATGGTTGTTGTCTACCTGATCTTCATTGGTCTGGCAGCACTCCACGTTTCTCACGGTTTCTGGTCGGCATTCCAATCTCTGGGTTGGGTCCGCGGTGGAACCCGCAAGTTCATGGAAGTTCTCTCCGGCTTGGTCGGCGCACTGATCTTCCTGATGTTCGCGCTTCCCCCGCTGGCGATCGTCGCCGGTTACATCTCCTGACAAGGATATTGAGACATGACTGATACTTTGATTCACGGGCTGTACCGCGAAGGCGACGATATCGCCGACACCAAGGCCCCGCTGGATGTTCCCCTCGCAGACGCTTGGGAAAAGCGAAAGTTCACTGCGGCTCTGGTCAACCCCGCAAACCGCCGTAAGCTCCACGTCATCATCGTGGGTACCGGCCTTGCCGGTGGCGCAGCTGCCGCCTCGCTGGGCGAGATGGGCTACAACATCGACGTGTTCTTCTACCAGGATTCCGCTCGTCGCGCGCACTCCATTGCAGCGCAGGGTGGTATCAACGCCGCGAAGAACTACCGCAACGACAACGACTCCGTCT
>CALIZH010000058.1 GCA_938028585.1 uncultured Actinomyces sp.
CCACCGACCTCAGTCTTATCAGGACTGCGCTCTAACCTACTGAGCTATAGGCCCATTGCCATGCCGAAAGGCACGCGTTAAATAGTACATGCGCATGGTGACTCACGCAAAATTGTTTTCTGGTGACGTCGCCCACTCATTAGTGATCACCGTGTTGAGCCACCAGAAGAATGGCCTGAATACACGTGTGGGGGTCGGTGCCGCGCACCAACCCCCACACTCGTGGAACTTAAAGCTCACTCATCCATCAGTGTCACCTTGATGCCACCGACCAGCGAAGCGACCAAGTTGTACAGGAAGGTTCCCAAAGCCGACAGTGCAGTCAGCAGAACAACGTTCATGACCGCAATGAGAGTCGTGTAGGCCATGACCTTCGGAAGCCTGACGTAATCCAGAAGCGAGACCATCTGCGATGCGCCAATGGACTGCAGGAAGCTTTCCGCCGAGGCGAAGACATGCATGGCGTTGAGCATGAGCCACAGGATCATGACTGCAACAACCAGTGCGATACCCAATGCCACGCTGAGCAGGAAGGTAACCTTCATGACTCCCCAGGGGTCCACTCGCACAATGGCGAGGTCTACCTGGCGGGGAAGGTCATCGCGGTCGTTCGATGCGTGATCACTCATTCCTGGACCTCCTGTGAGTCGTCATGCTCTGACGCTACATCCTCAGCAGGGGTTTCGTCATTACTTTGCGAAGAATTGTCCTGTGCTTGCGCCTCCTCAGACTCTTCTTCATCAATGTCGCGCTCGGGGTTACGAGTCACTGCAATGATGCGATCGTCCCCATCGGGACGAGCAAAGATGACACCCATGGTGTTACGCGCAGTCGGGCGCACATCCGAGGCATTGACCTGGACAAGCTTGCCGGACTCGGTGATGACCATGATGTCTTCTTCAGGATCAACAACCAACGCGCCAACAAGTCCGCCACGCTCTTCGACCAGACGACCCACGCGTACACCCATGGTTCCACGACCCTTGGTCGGGTATTCCTCAATGGGAGTGCGCTTGGCGTAACCGGAATCGGTCACGATCAGCAGGTCCGTTCCTTCACGAGGAACATCCATGGCCAAGAGCTCATCATCGCCGCGGAACTTCATACCGCGAACGCCGGAGGTGGATCGGCCCATGGGTCGCAGCTGCTCGTCCGTTGCGGCGAAGCGCACGGCCTGGCCATCGCGAGACACCAGCAGCAGATCGTCATCGGCATTAGCCAGCTGAGCCGAAACCAGCTCATCCGGCTTGCCCTCTTCGTCCTCGCGCAGGTTAACGGCAATGATGCCGCCGCTTCGCGGAGAGTTGTACATCTCCAGCGGGGTCTTCTTCACGAGGCCGGACTTCGTTGCCAGCACCAAGTACTGTGCGTCCTCGTAGGTGCGGATCGCTAGGACCTGCGCAATGCGCTCTTCCGGCTGGAATGCCAGAAGATTTGCAACGTGCTGGCCCTTGGCATCGCGACCGCCTTCGGGAATCTCGTAGGCCTTCGCGCGGTATACGCGACCGAGGTTCGTGAAGAACAGCAGCCAGTGGTGCGTGGTCGTGACAAAGAAGTGCTCAACCACGTCATCGCCGCGCAGCTGGGTTCCGCGAACGCCCTTACCGCCTCGTTTCTGGGAACGGTAGTTATCCGTACGAGTGCGCTTTGCAAACCCATCACGGGTGATGGTGACGACAACATCCTCTTCGGGGATGAGGTCTTCCATCGACATTTCCCCATCGAAGGGAACGATGGTGGTGCGACGCTCATCACCGAACTTCTCAACGATTTCGCCAAGTTCTTCAGAGATGATCGCGCGCTGACGTTCGGGCTTGGCCAAGATATCCTGCAAATCTTCAACGCGTGCGCGCAGTTCTGCATGCTCGTTCAAGATCTTCTGACGTTCCAGTGCTGCCAGTCGGCGCAGCTGCAGGGCCAGGATTGCGTCGGCCTGAATCTCATCAACATCGAGCAGCTCCATCAAGCCACTGCGTGCCTCATCGACCGTGGGCGAGCGACGGATCAGGGCAATGACCTCATCCAAGGCATCCAGGGCTTTGAGGTAACCGTCCAAGATGTGCAAACGCTCTTGAGCCTTGCGCAGACGGAACTGCGTGCGGCGCACAATCACTTCGATCTGGTGGGCAACCCAGTGGCGGATAAAGCCGTCAATCGACAGGGTTCGCGGAACACCGTCGACCAGCGCAAGCATGTTCGCCGAGAAGTTTTCCTGCAGCGAGGTGCGCTTGTACAGGTTGTTCAGAACAACCTTGGCAACTGCATCACGCTTGAGGACAATGACCAGTCGCTGACCGGTACGGCCTGAGGTTTCATCACGAATATCCGCAATACCTTGGATCTGACCGTCACGAACCAACTGAGCGATCTTGTCAGCTAGGTTGTCGGGGTTGACCTGATAGGGAAGCTCGGTGACCACTAGGCACTGGCGTCCGTGGATTTCCTCCACGTTGACAACCGCGCGCTGGGTGATGGAACCGCGTCCCGTACGGTATGCGTCTTCAATTCCGCGACGTCCCAGAATCGTTGCACCCGTTGGGAAGTCGGGGCCGGGGATCAGCTTGAGGAGGGCCTCAAGGAGTTCCTCTCGCGAGGCCTCGGGGTGCTCAAGCGCCCACTGCACGCCACGCGCAACCTCACGCAGGTTGTGCGGGGGAATGCGGGTCGCCATACCGACGGCGATACCTTCCGAACCATTCACCAAGACGTTGGGGAAACGCGAGGGAAGAATGGTCGGTTCCTGGTTGCGGCCATCGTAGTTGTCCTGGAAATCAACGCATTCTTCGTCGATGTCACGGACCATTTCCATGGCCAGAGGGGCCATCTTACATTCGGTGTAACGAGGTGCTGCGGGGCCCAGGTTACCGGGGGTACCGAAGTTACCCTGACCGGCGACCAAGGGGTAGCGCAAAGACCAGGGCTGCACCAAGCGCGCAAGTGCATCGTAGATCGCTGCGTCGCCGTGGGGGTGGTAGTTACCCATGACGTCACCGACGATGCGCGATGACTTCGAGAATGAAGAGGTGGGACGGTAACCGCCGTCGTACATCGCGTAGAGGATGCGGCGGTGGACGGGCTTGAGTCCGTCACGAACATCGGGCAGCGCACGTCCGACAATAACGCTCATGGCGTAGTCGAGGTAGGAGCGCTGCATTTCCTTCTGCAGGTCGACCTGGCGAATACGTTCGACGTCGCGGATGTGTCCGGCATCGACTGTTTGTTCGTCGCTCACTTTGGTCCTTCGTTTCGTTTTCTACTGACGAGGCCGCGTGCGTCGTGGCCTCATCGCTGGGCTTTAGATGTCGAGGAAGCGCACGTCGGTGGCGTTGCGCTGGATAAACGTGCGGCGCCTCTCGACGTCGTCGCCCATCAAGATGGTGAAGGTTTCATCGGCATCTGCTGCATCTTCGAGAGTGACCTGCTTGAGGATGCGGTGCTCGGGATCCATGGTGGTTTCCCACAGCTCGTGATCATTCATCTCACCCAGACCCTTGTAGCGCTGGATGCCACCTTCCTTGGGAAGCCTGCGATTTGCTGCAGCTCCCGCGGCAAGCATCTCGTCGCGCTCCTTATCTGAGTAAGCAAATTCGTGCTCTGCGTTGGACCACTTGATGCGGTACAGCGGAGGCATAGCAATGAAGGTGTGTCCCTGTTCAACCAGGGGACGCATGTAGCGGAACAGCAGGGTGAGCAACAGGGTTGCAATGTGCTGACCGTCGACATCGGCGTCGGCCATGATGACGATCTTGCCGTAGCGCAGTTTCGCCAGGTCGAAGTCTTCGCCGATTCCCGTTCCGAATGCGGTGATCAGGGAGCGAATCGTATCCGAGCTCAGTGCGCGGTCCAGGCGAGCCTTTTCCACGTTCAAAATCTTGCCTCGGATCGGCAGAATTGCCTGGTGTTCGGGGTCGCGTCCGCCGACGGCTGAGCCGCCTGCGGAGTCACCCTCGACGATGAAGATTTCGCATTCTTCGGGAACTCGCGAGGAGCAGTCGCGCAGCTTACCGGGCATCGAGGCCGACTCCAGTACGCCCTTACGACGAGTAGCTTCGCGTGCCTTTCGAGCGGCAACGCGCGCTGCCTGAGCTGCCTGGCCCTTCTGGATAATGGCCTTGGCATCCGCCGGGTGTGCATCAAACCAGTCGGTGAGCTTGGAGTAAACCTGCTGCTGAACGAAGGTTCGCGCTTCGGTGTTGCCCAGCTTGGTCTTGGTCTGACCTTCGAACTGGGGCTCGGTGAGCTTGATCGAAATAACGGCCGTCAGACCTTCGCGCACGTCATCACCGGTCAGGTTGTCATCCTTCTCGCGGATGATGCCCTTTTCGCGACCGTAGCGGTTCACCAACGAGGTCAGCGCGGTACGGAAACCTTCTTCGTGCATGCCACCTTCGGTGGTATTGATGGTGTTTGCGAAGGTGTGAACCGACGAGGAATACGCCGTGGTCCACTGCATGGCGATTTCCACGCTCATGGTGCCTTCGTCGTTTTCCGCTTCGAAGTCAATGATGTCAGCGTTGATCGTTTCGATCTTCTTTGCCGAATCCAGGTATTCCACGTAGTCACGCAGGCCATGCTCATACATGTAGGAAACCTGGCGGAATCCCTTGTGCTTTTCTTCCGAGGCCTGCTCGTCTCCGGCGATTTCATCGCCTTCATCCGTGGCAGTTTCGCGCTCATCAGTCAAGGTAATACGCAGTCCCTTGTTGAGGAATGCCATCTGCTGGAAGCGCTGACGCAAGGTTTCGAAATCGAAGACGGTGGTCTCAAAGATTTCGGGATCCGGGTAGAAGGTTTGCGTCGTTCCGGTTTCAGTGGTTTCTTCACCACGAACCAATTCGGTAATGGGGTGGCCGCCGTTAGCAAAGGACATCCGCCATACGTATCCCTGCCTGCGAATCTCCGTGTCAACACGCGTAGACAAGGCATTCACAACCGAAATACCCACACCGTGAAGACCGCCGGAAACTGCGTAACCGCCACCGCCGAACTTACCGCCCGCGTGCAGGATGGTCATAACGACCTCGACCGTTGGCTTGTGCTCGGTCGGGTGCTCGTCAACGGGAATACCGCGTCCGTTATCGACGACGCGAACGCCACCATCGGCCAGGATCGTGACCTCAATGTGGTCCGCGTAGCCAGCCAAGGCCTCGTCAACGGAGTTATCTACAACCTCATACACCAGGTGATGTAGGCCGCGCTCACCGGTTGACCCGATGTACATACCGGGGCGCTTACGCACCGCCTCCAAACCTTCGAGGACGGTGATATCTGACGCGCCGTAGCCGTCGGATCCGTCATCGACTGTTGGTTCTTGCGTTTCAGCCACCTAATGGCTCCCCTCATTCTTCACCCGCATGGGTGTGCACTGCCCGAAAATGGCGCAGTAGCAATAAAACAACCGCTACCATTCTACCGAAAAGGCAGGGGGAAAGCCCTGATTGACACCGCTATGAGGAAGATTCACTCACAGGAATTATCCGCGAAATATAGCCGTTTTTGAGGCTGTGACCAGTCACACGTTCAGAAACTAGGCGTAGGTATCGCGAGGACCCCGTCCGGGCACCGATAAACGGCCCTTTTTCCACGAAGGAGAGGCCGGTGGACGCAAGATCACCTGCTGCACGACACCCTCACCCACGGCCTCGGCAATCGTACGTTCTAGGCGCGGCAGAAGTAGCTGAAGTTGCTTAAACCACGCGGTGGAATCACATTGAACAATCAGGCGGTGATCATCAATTGTTTCAATGGAGCAGTGCTCAGCGACTTCATCGCCGACAATATCGTTCCATCGCGACATCAGATCTCCGGCCCGCGTGTGTTCCTGCCACCCGCGCGAGGCGATTAAAGAATCAATTGTCAGGCCCAGCTTTTTCGGCTCGCGGTATTTTCGCCGCATCGGAGCCATTCCAGGCATTTTGATCCAACGACTTCCAGCCCGAGAAACGACCGTTGACAGCGCGCTCAATTCGCCATCCGGATCAGCTTGAGGATCAAGGTTGACCTCCGAAGCTTCCTGCTCATCATCGAGCAAAATTTCCTCGGCAAATTCTTCACTTTGTCCACTCACGCTTCTGCGTCGTGACCGCAGAGGAACGCGGTAGTGGCCCTGGGCCTGCGCTCTGGCTTGTACACGTCGTAGTGCAGCAGAAGCGTATTCGAAATCGGAAAATTCACTCATCACCGACCACCGTTCCAAGCTCAGGATCCCAATGGACTGCATGAACCTGAGCATGTAATTCTTGCGGAACATCATCGGCGACCGCTGCCGTGATTAATACTTGCTCCGCTTCGGTAATCATACGGGTTAATCCCGCTCTGCGCGACGAATCAAGCTCTGCAAATACATCATCGAGAATAAGAATCGGGGTATCCCCATCTCGAGAAAGAAGCTCGAAAGCGCCCAAACGTAGTGAAAGAGCAACCGACCATGTCTCGCCGTGGCTTGCATAACCTTTCACGGGCATACCACCAAGGGTGAGCTTCAAATCGTCGCGGTGTGCGCCGAATAAATTCACTCCCCTTTCGGCTTCCTTCATGCGTGACGAGGCCAAAATTTCCTTGAGTTCACCCGCGATCGTGGCCACGTCCCCATCCACCGGGCAATTCCCCTGGGAAGCAAGGAATTCGATATCCAATTTCCGAGGCGATCCACCGATTTCCTCATAGGCATGGGCCGCGGGACCGCGAAGTTCCTCAACTAGTCCCACGCGCGCAAGACTGAGCTGCGCGGAAAGCTGAGCAAAGGTGTCATCCCAAACTTCTACTGTTGAAAAATCGGGAGTAAAACCTCGGCGTAGCTGTGCTTGAGCACTCTTCATCAAGGCCGCACGCTGACGCGCAACTTTGTCAAAATCGCTTTTTACCTGCGCAATTAGCGGGTGCTGCTGAATGAGGAGATCATCTAAGAACTGGCGACGGACCTGCGGGTCACCGCGAACAATTTGAAGATCTTCCGGCGAAAACACCACGCTTTTGAGCAGGCCAAGAACTTCGCGCGGTCGAACTTGGGTGCGATTGACCTTCGCCCTATTCGCTTTTCCACGAACAATCTCAAGTTCAATAACCGTTTCGCGCTCACCGGCGGTCACCAGCCTGACCCGAACAACTGCCCCACCGGGCTGAGGTTCATCAGGGGAAAGCGGTAAACGCACCAGGGCTTGTTCGGCACTCACGCGGTGGGAAGAGAATGCGGAAAGGTAGGAAACAGCCTCGACAAGATTGGTCTTTCCCTGGCCATTTGAGCCCAAAAGGACCGTCGTTCCCGGCGCAAACTCCACTACCGCATGACGGTATGAACGAAAATCATCGAGCGCAACGTGCGAAACTCGCACACAAACTCCAGATCAGATTCCGTAGCGGATCGGCATCAGCAGGTAGCGGAAGTCGGTCGACTCTCCGCCATCGGCCTTTTCTTGGCCGGTGATGACAGCGGGCTTCGTCGGGTGAGTGAAACCGAAGCGAACATACTCGGTATCCATGACCGACAAACCTTCGCTGAGGTACTGCGGGTTAAACGCAGTCGCGATGTCATCGCCCATAAGTTGTGCCTGAACAACTTCAGAAGCCTGGGCGTTATCACCCTGGCCGGCTTCAAGAACAAGCTGACCATCGGAGAAGGACAGACGAACACTGGTCTTGCGCTCGGCAACCAAGGAAACACGCTTGACTGCCTCGAGCAAAGTATGACGCTCGACGATTGCCTGGATGGTGGTCGTTTCCGGGAAAAGACGTCGAACCGGCGGATAGTCACCATCCATCAAGGTCGATGTCGTGCGGCGTCCACCGGCCTGGAAGCCGATCAGCGAAGAAGCGCCCGGCTGAGATTCCTGCGACAGACCGATCTCAACCTTTGCACCCGAAGTCATGGACTTTGCGACGTCCTGAAGAATGCGTGCCTTGACCAGTGCGGCTTCGGACATATCGGAAACCGAATCCCACTTGAGCTCACGCATGGCCAGACGGTAGCGGTCGGTTGCCAAAAGCGTGATGTTATTGCCGTCGATTTCGACGCGTACGGCGGTAAGAAGCGGAAGGGTTTCATCGCGAGAAGCTGCGATCGATACCTGAGCAACGGCCTGCTGAAAAACCTGCGAATCTACAGAACCTGCAACCTGAGGCTGTGCGGGAAGAAGCGGGTATTCATCGATAGGCATGACTGCCAAGGTGAAGTGCGAGGAACCGCAAGAAAGAGAAACCTTTTGTCCATCAACTTCGATGGTGACCGGCTTGTTGGGCAGGGACTTTGAAATATCTGCAAGAAGTCGACCGGAAACCAGAACTTCGCCTTCTTCATCAACCGAGGCGGGAATACGCGAGTTTCCAGAAACTTCGTAGTCGAAGGAGGACAGAGTCAGTTCCTGACCCTGAGCCGAGATTCGCATACCAGCAAGGATGGGGCTTGCGGGACGGGTAGGAAGTACACGCGCTGTCCATGAAACAGCTTCTGCAAGCACGTCGCGGGCGACGGTGAACTTCATGGATTCTCCTTGGAACTGAATGTAGATATACCGTGGTCAGTTTACCTGGCTGTAGGCGTCAAGGAAACTGAGAATTACACCTTAACGAGTCTGAGCTCGAGGCCTCACTGATGTTGGCGATTTTTTGTTATTTGTCTTGAACTAAAGTTCGTCATCATCATCGGCTATGTGGATTGTGTGGAAAACCCATTTTTACCGTGAAATGACAGCACTTCTTTCGTGGATGAATATGTGAATCTGTGTGTGAACGAACTACACGTTTTTGTGGACGAAAATTGTTCTGTTGTTTTTCTCCACAAATTGCTCTGCGCTATGCACAAGCGATCGGTGATGTTTCACCACAGTTTCCACAGCTTCTGTGGAAAGGAAGTTTGCACCCCGAAACGTCCAGTTTTTAGTTGAGAGTTGCCGACTGGCGTGCGGCCTGCTTAATGCGGTTGGTCAATTCAGTGACGTAGTTGAAGGTCTCCCTCTTTTCCGCCATCAACCCCACAATCTTCTTATTCGCGTGCATCACGGTTGTGTGATCGCGTCCGCCGAATGCAGCGCCAATCTTCGGAAGCGAAAGATCAGTGAGTTCACGACACAGGTACATCGCAATCTGACGAGCCTCGACGACGACATGCGAACGGTCCGAGGACGACAATTGGTCAATCGTCACGCCGAAATACGTCGCGGTCTGACTCATAATCAGCGTTGGTGTGACCTCGGTGTCCTGGGGGTCGGAAGCAAAATCCTTCAAGAGCATCTCTGCCATCGAAACGGTGACCGGTTCTTTCGACAGGGATTCGAAGGCTGCAACTCGCACCAGGGCGCCTTCAAGTTCGCGGATATTCGAGGAAATTCGCTGGGCAATGTATTCCAGAACCCGAGGATCAACTTCGATATTTTCCGCACTGGCCTTCTTTTGCAAGATTGCGATACGGGTTTCCAGGTCGGGGGGAAGGACGTCGACCAAAAGGCCAGCCGCGAAGCGCGAACGGATTCGATCTTCCAGATCGAGTTCGCGAGGCGGGACGTCTGAGGTCAAAACGATCTGCTTTCCCGCGTTGTACAGAGAGTTAAAGGTGTGGAAGAACTCTTCGACCGTACGCTCTTTGCCCTGAATGAATTGGATATCGTCAATGAGCAGAACGTCGACCTCGCGGTAGCGCCTCTGAAATTCCTCAATGCTTTCCTCGCGCACAGAGTTAATGAAGTCGTTGGTAAATTCCTCTGAGTTCACGTAGCGCACGCGCATCTGCGGGAAAAGTGACAGCGTGTAGTGGCCGATTGCGTGGATTAAGTGGGTCTTCCCCAGCCCGGAACCACCGTGAATAAACAGCGGGTTGTAGGCACGTCCCGGGCTTTCTGATACCGCAAAAGCTGCAGCATGAGCGAAGCGGTTCGAAGGACCAATGACGAAGGTGTCAAAAGTGTGCTTGGGATTGAGATGCGTGCTGGCGGTATCGATTGCCAGTTGTGGGCTTCCCGTGCTGCCGGAGGTTTGGCTGAGCTGTGCAGAAGCCTGAGAAGAAGAGGATGAATGGGCGGGCTCGGCCTGTGAGGTAGGCGCTGAGTTATCCGCAATTTCCGAGGCCGTGGAGGAGCTTTCCTCTACCGCTTCTTCTTGTGCATCCAAAGTGGGGTCGATGGTTACAGCCAGTCGAACACTTCGACCAAGAATTGCAGCAAGTGCCTGCGTGAGGTCATTTGCACCGTTGTTTTCAATCCACTTTTTTGCGAAGTCATTGGGAACTGCGATGAGGATCGTGCCGTCAATATCGCCCAGCGGCTTTGCTGAACGTAGGAAAGACATGGCTGCGGGTCCCAGCTGATCTGAGTTTTGCGACAGTGCCTCAGACCAAGCCTGAGTAAGGGCATCGATCGACACGGGAACCTCCGAAAGCTGACGTGAGATAGGACACGAGAAATGATATCGGTTGCGAATCATTATCCACCGATAACTTTACAAGCATGTCATGTTTTCCACAGCTGGGGATAGACCTGTGGATATTTAATCCCCAAATGACATTTGTGTAGTTACAACACCTCACCCTTGTGCCAAAAAGAAAAGACCTCTGTCCACAGCTCTGTGGATAACTTCGCATGTGGATAACTAACCCCCAATTTATCCACACCTGCTTCCACAGGTGTGGATTCAGTGTGGTACGGCGCTCTTTCGTTGACGGAACGGCCAAAAACCCGTAGGCTGTCAGTTCGTATGTGTGCCTAATTGCGGCGCACACTGTCCATGACCAATTCGAGGAGATATCAGTGACCACCAAGCGGACTTATCAGCCGAACAACCGTCGTCGTTCGAAGACGCACGGCTTCCGCCTGCGTATGAGCACCCGCGCTGGCCGCGCAATCCTGGCTGCACGCCGTCGCAAGGGCCGCGCCCGCCTCTCCGCCTGAGCTTTCGCGAGGTGTTGCCCCGCTCGAACCGCATGGTGAATCCAGCGGACTTCCGCCTCGCAATCCGAAGCGGATCGCGCGCGGGTCAGCAAAGGCTCATTGTGCATTGTCGAACCGACGAGGATAGTGATTCACGCCTCGTCGGTTTCGTCGTACCTAAAAGCCAAATTAAACGAGCGGTTGGACGTAACCGAGTTAAGCGGCAATTGCGTCACCTCATGAAAGAACGCTTGGGTGCACTTCCTCAGGGCGCACGCGTTGTTGTTCGCGTTAAGCATGACGCCCTGGGTGCAAGCTCGTGCGAACTTGGGGAAGAATTAGACCAAGTTCTTCGCCGTGCATGGAAGAAATGGGATCATCGGGAGGGAGGTCGCCTATGAGCTCTCCTTTTGCCTACATTGCCATTCTTCCCGTGCGCTTCTATCAGCGTTTCATCTCCCCCATGTGTGCCCCGCGTTGTCGCTACTACCCCACCTGCTCAAGCTATGCCTTGGGCGCATTGCACACCCACGGCCTCGTCAAAGGGACAATCCTGGCCGTGTGGCGCATCCTTCGTTGTAATCCGTGGAGCCTAGGCGGGGTCGATGAAGTTCCCGCTCGCGGCAAGTGGACTGGCGAGGCCTGGGTCCCTCCGGCAGATTGGGCCGGATACGACGACCCTTGGGCACGGCCCGTCATGGGCATGAATAATCAAGACTTCTCGGCAGGAGCCGAGCACCACGCGGACACGAGCGGTGTCCCCCGCGCATCATAAGGAGATCTCCTGTGGATTCCATTCTCTATCCCTTCGTTGTCGCAGTCGCATGGCTGTGGATTCGAATTCACGACTTGCTTCTGCTTGTTGGAATGAGTTCAGGTGCAGGACTTGCATGGATTATCTCCATCATCCTGCTGACCGTCCTTGTGCGCGTGCTCATCATCCCGCTGTACCTCAAGCAGCTGAAGAGTATGAGGGGCACCTCCATTGTTCAGCCCCAAATGCAGAAGATTCAGGCGAAGTACAAGGGAAAGACTGACGTCGCCTCGCGCCAGCGGATGCAGCAAGAAATCTCCGAACTCAATAAGAAGTACGGAGTCAACCCCTTCGCGTCCTGCTTGCCGATGCTGGTTCAGCTGCCCGTTCTTTTCGCGATGTACCGCGCGATCTACGCGATCCACGCACTTGCTGAAAACACCTACTCGGTCGGTTCGCGCCACATTGATTCACTGGGTCCGATCACTCAGTCGGTCGCCAGCGAAATTGATGCCTCCCAGGTCTTCGGTGTCCCGCTGTCGCACACCATTCGCGACGCGCAGCTCATGTCGCTGCCGACTCTGGTCTTCGTCATTTTCATCATTGTTATGGTTGCAACGCAGTTCTTGACCATCCGGCTGACGATGACGAAGAACATGCCGCAGAACCAGGATCCAAACAACCCCATGGTTCGTTCGCAGCGCATGATGATGTACTTCATGCCCTTCATGTTCATCTTCTCGGGTCTGTTCTTCCAGATGGGTGTCGTGATCTACACGACGACCGCGGGCATTTGGGGCTACCTGCAGATGCTGTGGGTAATTAAGAATATTCCGAATCCGAACTCCGCTGCTTACAAAGAACTATTGGCCAAGCGTCAGGATGCCTACCAGTCGTGGGCACGTCCCTTCTTCGCGGAATATGACGAGAAGCGTCGTGAGCTTGCGGATGGCTCTGATGAGCTCAAGGCTCTTAATGAGACCACGCTGACCGAGGTTCGTAGCCGTGCCAAGCGTCAGAAGATCGCCTCCGATTTCCCCCAGGCAATGAGCGCCGGAGAGATCGTTTCTGTTTACCGCAACCTGTCCATGCAAGAGTGGACGACCCTTCCCGATGAGGTTTGGATGAAGGGTGTCAAGGTTGCGACTGAGCGCGCAGCAGAACGTCGTGAGGCTGCTGCTAAGCGTGAAGAGGCCCAGCGTCAGGTTCGCGCTCGTGGCGGACAGAGCGCTTCTTCCGAGGCCTCCTCGGATGCTCAAGCCGCAGAGCTCGAGCGCAAGCGCCAGGAACGTCGCAAGGCTCGCCGCGCGGCTGCAAAGAAGAAGCGCTGAGGCGCCCATAGACCATTCGATGCCTGAGGCATCAAACCCCTACGGAGGATAAACATGAGCGAAGAAACGACAAACGAGCTCTCGCGCCTTGAGGAAGAAGGCGAGCTCGCTGCCGATTACTTGGAAGAACTGCTGGATATCGCTGACCTTGACGGCGACATCGAAATTGATGTCGAGAATGGCCGCGCATCAGTAGAGATCATTTCGGAAGATCCCTCTGCTCTGGATCATTTGGTCGGCGAGGATGGCGAAGTTGTCGACGCCCTTCAGGAACTGACGCGCCTTGCTGTTCAGACTGAAACTGGCGAACGCTCGCGACTCATGCTCGATATTGCGGGCTTCCGCGCTGATCGTAAGGCTGATCTTCAGGACCTGACTCACGAGGCGATTGCGCGACTTCGCGCGACCGGTGAGCCCCAGAAGCTTGAGCCCATGAACCCCTTCGAGCGCAAGGTCTGCCACGACGTTGTTGCTTCCGAGGGTCTTCGCAGTGAGTCCGAGGGTGTTGAGCCCCGTCGTCGCGTTGTGATCCTTCCTGTTGAGGATGCTGACGCCGATGCCGACTTCGCCGACGAGGCCGAGGAGGCCTGAGTGGACGCGCTCGGTAATTCCCCTCGCGAGGCCGAAAATGACCTTGAGCTTGAGGTTCCCGGACCTGAGGTTCGAGAGCTTTTCGGTTTGGCCTACCCAGATATTGCCGAGTTTGCGAACATGCTTGTTGAGGAAGGTGAGCTCCGCGGGCTGATCGGTCCGCGTGAGCTCCCCCGACTCTGGTCGAGGCACCTGGTGAACTCTGCCGCCGTCTTGGATTTTCTTCCCAAGAAGGGACAGATTTTGGATGTCGGTTCTGGGGCTGGCTTCCCCGGGATCGTCATTGCGATTTGTCGCCCAGATCTTGACGTCCATCTTGCTGAGCCCATGGCGCGACGTTGCGAATGGCTTGCTGATGTTGTGGATACTCTTGGTTTGGACAATGTCAGCATTCATCAGGCTCGTGCCGAGGAACTGCGCGGTAAGGGCAAGGCCGATGTGGTGACATCACGTGCATTGGCGAATATGACGAAGCTCGTGCGTATGACTTCAAAGCTCATTGCTCCCGGTGGCTCTCTTGTCGCTCTTAAGGGACGCCGTGCGGGTGAAGAAGTCGAGGCTGCCGCTGCTGAGTTGAAGCGTCATCACCTGAGTGCTCAGATCCATGAGGTCCCCTCGGTAATGGAAGACGATTCAACTTACGTCGTTGTCGCGAAGAGACTTCGTTCCTAATTCCTCATTTCTTTTCCTCGGGTGTGTCCTCGGTTTTCTCCCGCGGGCATGACTGCCTACACTTGTGTCATTGACGTGTGAGAAAGGCTTGTGTTTTATGGCCGGCGATACCCCACTTTCGGACCAAATTACGCGGAATTTTCAGGACCGAGAGTTTCTTGAGACGGCTGAGTTTGGCGTACCCGCTTCGACACGTGTCATTGCGGTAGCGAATCAGAAGGGTGGCGTTGGTAAGACGACTTCGGTTGTCAATCTTGCGGCCTCTTTTGCGCTGGCCGGTCTGAAGGTTGTTGTTATCGACGCAGACGCTCAAGGCAACGCCTCGAGTGCTCTGGGCGTTGCTCATGGTCCCGGGACGCCTTCGACGTATGAGGTCATTACCGGTCAATTGACGATTGGTGAGGTTCTTCAGGCCTGCCCAGATATGGATAACCTGTGGGTATGCCCGGCTACTATTGATCTCTCAGGCGCGGAAATTGAGCTTGTTGATCTTGAGCGTAGAGAGTTTCGTCTTGCCGATGCTGTTGAGTACTTCGTTCAGGCATATCAGCAAATTGATCTGATCTTTATTGATTGTCCGCCCTCGCTTGGTTTGGTGACCTTGAACGTCATGGTTGCAGCTGACGAGGTTTTGATTCCGATTCAGACCGAGTACTACGCGCTTGAAGGTTTGAGTCAGCTGTGGTCGACCATTGATCGCATCAGCGCAGACCTCAACCCGAAACTACATGTTTCAACTATGCTGCTCACGATGGCCGACAAGCGTACGCGCTTATCCGAGGAAGTTGAGAATGAGGTACGTTCACACTTCCCTGAGCAGACGCTGCAGACTGTCATCCCTCGTTCGGTTCGCGTCTCTGAGGCACCAAGCTATGGGCAGAGCGTTATCACTTATGATCCGAACGGTGCCGGCTCACTTGCCTATCGCAAGGCTGCATACGAGCTGAGCCATCGTCTGGCGAAGTAATTCCTTTTTCGTTCACTAAAATCACTTTTTCTGGGCTCGATCGTTTCGATATGCGATTGAAGCCCTGATTCTTTTTCTCAGGAGAACACGTCTGTGAAAACGCGTTTTTGCTTGCTCGATACACATTTTGCTGTTTCACGTGAAACAATGTAGTTAACATTCAGTATTCGCGAGATTGGTAAGTGTGCATGGCCAAGCAATCAGAATCGACTCATAAACCCCAACGACGTACAGGTTTAGGGCGTGGTTTAGGTGCACTCATCCCCCCTGCCCAATCTGAAAAGCCCGAAGATGTGGCCAAGCGACCCCTCGATGTTCTTTTCCCCGGTGAGCGTAAATCGTCCGGCGCAGTGCGTGGAGGTTCCGCCCGTGAGTTGCTTGAGCCGAAATCTCGAACGTCTAAGTCGGTATCGGAGAAGTCCAAGTCATCAGCTCAGCGTAAGGCGCGTGTACAAGTCGCAGGTAGCACCGCTTCAACAGATGAGAAGGTTGCGTCTAGATCTGGGGCCGGACAGACTACCGGTTCGAGTCAAAGTGTGTCTTCCTCGCGTTCGAAGCAAGATAGAGCGCATGCGTCCAAAATAGGCACTGCAACACCTTTGACTGATGATGTTTCACGTGAAACATCGGATTTGATGCAGGTGCCCGGTGCTACATTTGCGGAGATCCCGCTTGAACAAATTGTTCCCAATACTCGTCAGCCACGCCAAATCTTCGATGAAGACGACCTGAACGAACTTGCGGCTTCGATTCGAGAAGTCGGTGTCTTGCAGCCGATTGTGGTTCGGCGTATTCCCCTTAATGAGGAGCCTTCCGAGACGCTCAAGAGCTTCCTCGAAGAAAAGCCAGAGGCTCGTTATGAGCTCATTATGGGCGAACGACGTTTGCGTGCAAGCGAACTTGCGGGGCTTGATACGATTCCTGCTATTGTTCGACACACTGAAGATGAAGACTTGCTCCGCGATGCACTGCTTGAAAACCTGCATCGAGCGCAGCTGAATCCTTTGGAAGAGGCTTTTGCATATCAGCAGCTCATGGCAGACTTCGGGGCCACACAGGAAGAGTTATCAAAGAAAATTGCGCGTTCGCGTCCGCAAATTGCAAATACTCTTCGCCTACTAAAGCTCCCCGCCTCGGTGCAGAAGAAGGTCTCAGCGCAGGTCTTGTCAGCAGGACATGCGCGTGCACTACTTGGTCTATCTACGCCAGAAGATATGGAGATCCTTGCTAATAGGATCATTGCTGAAGGTCTATCTGTTCGAACCACTGAAGAACTAGTTCGTCTTGGGTCTGTACAGCGCCCTTCGAAGCCTTCACTGAAGCGAGTCAAGGTTTCATCGCCGCTTGGCGAGCACATGAGCCAGGTGCTTGCAGATGCCTGGGATACACGCGTAACTGTTTCTGAAGGAAAGAGAAAGGGAAAGATCATCATCGAGTTTGCAGGTTCGGATGATCTGCAACGTCTCGCTGATCTTCTCCTGCCGCATGCAAACAGGCAGTAATACAGCGAGATTTCTCGACTAACTTGGTGGTTATCGATCGTCGATAATAGGTCAGCATGATATCAAGCACTGTGGGCGATGTTTCACGTGAAACATCGCCCACAGTGCTTGATA
>CALIZH010000059.1 GCA_938028585.1 uncultured Actinomyces sp.
CAAGAATCGCGTTTGCGCAGTCGGAGGCTTCTGCACGAGTCGGTCGAGGATTCTTAATCATCGAGTCCATAACCTGCGTCGCAACGATCACAGGCTTAGCCGCACGGCGTGCGAGCTCAATCGCGCGCTTCTGAACAAGCGGAACGTCCTCAAGCGGCATCTCAACACCGAGATCGCCACGCGCGACCATAATTCCGTCGAAAGCATCGACGATCTCAGAAAGAGCTTCTACGGCCTGAGGCTTTTCGATCTTAGCGATGACCGGAAGACGCTTCCCACATTCATCCATAATTGCATGAACGGAATCGATATCGGCTGCAGAGCGGACGAAAGACAACGCAATGAAGTCCGCGTCAGCCTTGATACCCCAGCGCAGGTCTTCTTCGTCCTTCGCACTCATCGCGGGGACCGAAACGGCGACACCAGGCAGATTCAGGCCCTTGTGGTCAGAAACATAACCGGGGACCTCCACGCGAGTAACGACATCGGTATCAGTAACCTCGATAACTCGAACAGCAACGTTACCGTCGTCAATCAGCAGACGATCACCGGGGGCGCAGTCACCAGGCAGTCCCTTAAAGGTCGTGCCAACGAGTTCTTTGGTTCCCGGAACATCGCGGGTAGTGATGGTGAAAGTATCACCAACTTCGAGATACTGTGGTCCCTCTTCAAAAGTTTCAAGGCGAATCTTGGGGCCTTGAAGGTCAACAAGAACGGCGATGCCTCGGCCTGAGTTCTGAGCAGCACGACGAACGCGCTCGACGACTTCCTCATGCTCTTCGGCTGTGCCGTGGGAACGGTTAATACGGGCGACATCCATGCCGGCATCAACCAGAGCCTGGATCTGTTCAGCAGAGGCTGTCGCGGGTCCAATAGTGCATACAATCTTTGCTCGACGCATGTTTCTATCCTAACGTGCCTTGGTCTCTTCGACAGGGCGACTTTCCGGTGACATAGGAGTATCGCCCTTGTCTCCATCAGCCTTCTGAGTAGTGGAATCTTCATCCTGTTTATCAGCTGGATTGGAAGTCGTGGCCAGTTCAGCGGGCTCAACTCGGGTGGAAGCAGAGCGTCGACCAGCGATAATAAAACTCACCAAGCCCAGCAGGAAGACAATGATTGAAGTCCATACGTTGATGCGCAGTCCCAAGAAATGATGCGCGTCATCAATGCGCAGCATCTCAATCCACACTCGCCCAAGTGTGTAAACCATGATGTACGAAGCAAAAAGCTGCCCCGATTTCACCTTGATGCGACGATCGATCAGCAGAAGAACTGCTACCCCAGCTACATTCCATAGGCATTCATATAGGAAGGTTGGGTGGAAAAGAGTTCCTGGAGCATAACCCGAGGGCAGATGCGCATTGTCAATGCTCAGTCCCCACGGAAGAGTCGTCGGTGCTCCAAAGAGCTCTTGATTGAACCAATTCCCCCAGCGTCCAAGCGCCTGTGCAGCCAGAAGGGGAGCAGCAAGGGAATCTGCAATCGGACCCAAGCGCTGGCCTCGGTGACGAACTACCAGCCAAGCAGCGAGCGCTCCGCCTGCGACCGCACCCCAAATTCCCAAGCCGCCGTTCCAAATCGCGAAGGCCATGAGCGGCTTTCCGCCCTGGCCAAAATACGCATCTGGTGAAGTGATCACATGATAAATACGAGCACCCAGAATGCCAGCGGGAACTGCCCACAGCGCCACATCATAAAAAAGGTCCGGGTCTCCCCCGCGTTTCTGGTAACGCAGAGCGGACCAATAGACGGAAATGAGAATCGCACAGGCGATGATCAAGCCATAAGCGCGAATCGGAATCGGGCCAAGATGCCATACACCGTTACTCGGCGATGGCAAAGCAAGAGCGCGCATGAAAACTATTCCTCGTGAATAACAACTATTTCTCCCTACCTTAGTAGATTATTCACGTCGAGTATCACTCCAGCTTCCATCACTACCACGATGTGCCTCACGAATACGCATTCGCCGATCAGCAAGTAGCGAAGGATGATGTCCGGCGCTCACCATTTCAGCTACAAGTTCTTCGGGATTGTCACTACGCATGAGCGCTTCACCTACAAGAACTGCATCCGCTCCTGCTCTCGCGTATTCGAATACATCTCTCGGGCCCCGGACACCAGATTCCGCAATAGCCAATACTCCACTTGGAACCACATCAATAACTTCATCGATGACGTGACGATCAACGTATCCCGACGCGAGATCTCGAGCATTAACTCCGATCATGAGTGCCCCTGCTTCAAGTGCCCTCAAGGCATCAAGACGCGAGTGTGTCTCGACAAGTACACCCATACCAAGAGACTGAGCACGTTCGAGAAGACCATTGAGTGCCGCTTGCGAAAGAAGCTGGGCAATAAGAAGCACAACGTCAGCTCCATTACGGCGCGCTTCAAATAGCTGATATGCCGACAAGATGATGTCCTTACAGAGAACAGGAGAGGTTGTCGCTGCCTTTACTCGAGCAAGGTCGGAATACTGTCCGTGAAAGTAAGAAGATTCGGTGACGACGGAAAGCATAGCCGCTCCCCCACACTCAAAAGCCTGTGCCAGCGGTGCAGGATCATCAACCGTCGAATACACCCCCCAGGGTGATGCGCGCTTAATCTCAGCAATCACAGCGGTTGCCCCATCAGAACGTAGGAATTCCTCGGGGTGTCGAAGAGGGTCAGGAACGTTCTCACATTGCCGCTTTAAATCATCCAAGCTGAGGTGTTCTTCGCGTAAGGCGCGCTGACGCTGTATGTTTGCGATGACCTCATCAAGTCTGAGCACCGCCACCTCCTTGTGTGAACTCTCAATCTGATGCTAGTCCTCAATTGAGAAAAAGAGGTAATCGCACGCTTCTAGCTAAATCCCAAGATGAAACAATAGTGAAAGATCGGTAGAAACATCACTCCACAGAAGGAAGCTCAAGAGAGTAGAGCCGATCATCCAGGGGCCAAAAGCAATCCGAGAACGGGTACCGGCTTGGCCGCTCACAATTTTCCACAGCGCCGCGCAGGCAGCTGAGACAATCGAGACCAAGAGTCCGAAGAGCGCAGCATGCCAACCAAGAAGCCCAAGCAGTGAACCAAGGATTGGTGCAAGCCGAAGATCTCCCCTACCAAAACCGCCTTTGGGAAGCGTGCCCAGCCATAAAGGCAGAGTCCAAATTAAAGTCCCAAAAACTACCTGCGCAACAAGTAGATAAGGCTGTGGGTGAAAATAGATTGTCACTCCGATGCCGCTCAATACACCACAGGCAAGCGCAAGAACGTACGGAGTGGGAAGTCTATGCGTGCGCGCATCAATATAGCCAAGCAGGGTACCCATCATCGTCAGCGACACTACAGCGGGTGACGCGGGTCGTGCCTGAGCTCCCACAAGCACGACTGCTCCCACAAGCACAGCTGCCCACACAACACCATTTCGTTTGAGCGGAGTTAGCGATGCTTCGACAAAGTAGCGGCGCTGAATCGCCCACCCAGACACACTGAGCCACACAGCATACGTGATCCAGACAATGACAGAAAGAAATAAGTTCCACTCTGCGGCGCCTAAGGACTTATCCGCGATCCTTGTCAAGACAGGAAAAAGTATCGGGAGCGTACCCATACTTAATTCTTCCCAAGTAAGTCAAAGACAGCAGATACCGCATGATCGTCGGCGTCTAAACCTGTCATCAGCTTAAATTGCATTAGCGCCTGATACACAAGCATGTCTACCCCAAAGGCAACGGGTATTGAACGTTCTTGACACATTGCGATAGCGGGAGTGACTCGCGGCGCATAGCAGACATCAAGGAAACTCGCCTTCTTCGGCATTGATGCGAGCTGCGATACATGTGCATCAAGAGCGCCCGAAGGCAGTGTCGAAACGACCACGTCCGCAAGTGAACAACAACTTGAAAGCTCGTCGCGCTGCATCAAATCATGACCGTGGTAGCTCACGCCAAGATTGAGAGCAGCGCGGTGAAAATCAACAGGAACTTTCCCGTTATGGAAAGCGCGAGCTACAACATGTACCTCTGCAAAACCCAATGAGACAACAGCGGCAAGTGCTGATGCTGCCGTTGCTCCCGAACCAATAATGACCGCTCTTCCGCGACTGTCTAGGCCCGAGCGGCTTCTACTAAGCTCAATCGCCCGGCTCATTCCATAAACATCAGTATTGAAGCCGGTCTTCAAGCTTCCAGTCGGGATAAGGGTATTGACCGAATTCAATGCTTCAGCTTGAGGATCAACGATATCAAGAAGCGGGATTACTGCCTTCTTGCACGGCATCGTAATAGAAACACCGACGCATTCATCATCAATGGAAGAGATCCACTGGGGCAAGGACTCTGCAGTGACTTCATGTTTCAGGTAGGTCCATCCATTCAGTCCTGCGTAATCCCACAAGCAGCGATGGATCAGTGGAGACAACGAGTGCTCAATAGGTGATCCAATGACGCACGCCCAAGGCATCAGCACTTCCCCTGATGGGTTGAACAATATTCCTCAAGACGCTTCGTATTCTGGGTTTGCTCATCATGGGTTGCGGCAAAGAGAGTTTCGCCAGAGTCCAGATCAACAGTCACGAAGTACAGCCAATTCCCCTCGGCGGGGTGAATTGCCGCATTAATGGCCTGGCTAGACGGCTGAGAAATAGGTGATGGGGGAAGCCCCGGATTTCGATAAGTGTTATATGGATTATCAGCTGCGAGGTCCTCAGCAGTGGGAATACCGCCGGTTTTTCCAACTCCATAAAGAACAGTCGAATCCATTTGCAAAAGACCACGGGTCTCACCATTCGTATCGGCAAGGCGGTTGTCGATAACCCGCGAGACCATCGGTAGGTATTCGGGATTTCGTACCTCACGCTCAAGAATCGATGCTTTTGTGAGGACCTTCTCCCGATCTGCTGCGGACACACCGAGGTCGTCAAGCTGCTTCTTAGTTGCAGCCACCATTTGAGTAATTAATGACTCAGCGGTTTCGCCCTCTGCGAGCTCATAGGACCCGGGTGCCAGCCATCCTTCAACATTTCCATTTGCTTCAGCGGGCAAACCAATAGTTGTTGCATCCGCCATTGCAGTTTTTACCTGGTCAAGTGGAATATCGGTCACTAAGGCAATCTGTTCTGCGACCTGTTCCTTTGTCTGTCCGGGTGTAACAGTCACCGTATTATCCATGCGATTCGCATCATCAAGGAGCGCGGCAATTGCACCCGATGCGCTCATCTCTTTCTTCAAGGTGTAGCTACCTGGACGAATACCGACAGCGGCCTTATTGGCCTCAAAGGCGCGAATAAAAGCTGATAGCGACTTAACCACACCGGCATCGACAAGTCGTTGTCCAATCTGCTGGCCCGATTCACCGTCATAAATGGTGACGACAACTTGGCCATTTCCTGGACCCGGGAAATCATCAGCTGCCGTACTTGACGAAGAGGAACCTCGAAGCTGTGTGTAAGCAAGATAAATTCCACCAGCACAGAGCGTGAGAGTCAGAAGAAGAACGATGAATGTACGAATTGAACGACGACGCCTGCGTTTGCGAACCGCCCGCCGTTCTTGCGCAAGACGCCTGCTCCGCATTCCAGTCGTCTCGGACGCTGTCTCTTCATGCGCTAGACGTCGAGTACGTCGCGTTGGAAGGCCTGCGGGCACAGCGGTTTCTGGAGCAGAGGCCTCGTGGCTTCCCGGACGAAGAATCTGATCAAAGTCAGTTTCCTTCGCACGTGAGCTAGCAAAGGATCGAGATGCCTCAATGCTTACGCTAGGCTGGGTTTCCTCAACATGAACCTGCGATTCGGGAGGCGCAGATTCTTGCGCGCGACGTTGGTGAATGCTCGCTCGCTTGGGGAAAGGATATCCGGGCGTATTGTCGCTCATCACTGTCCTTCCTCAAGGACAAGTTCCTTTCCAGGAGCTCGTCCGCTCATTCGTTCCATTTCCAAAGCTGTTTCCAGAATAATAGACGCAGCCACTTGGTCAATCATCTGACGATGTTCACGCCGTTCAACTCCGGCTTGGAGAAGACGCTCATGCCCTTCGTGCGAGCTTAGGCGTTCGTCGACTAAGCACACACGACACTCAGGTAAAACCATCTTAAGCTTTCGAGCGTAGCGACGTGCGCCCTTTGCCGAAATTCCCTCGCCACCGCGCATATGTCTTGGTAAGCCAACAATTATTTCAATGACCTCAAGCTCATTGGCATAGCGAACAATCTCGTTAATTTCCGAGGCGTCGTCTTGGCGTGTCAGTGTTTCGAGGGGAAGAGCCAGGATGCCCCCCGCGTCACTACGCGCGAGGCCGACCCTGACCGTCCCGACATCGACAGCCAGACGAACTCCCGGCCGCATCACAGCTCTTTAATCTGCTCGTTCACATCCGCCAATGCGTCGTCAATTGCAGCGGGGTTTGACCCACCACCCTGAGCAAGGTCATCACGACCCCCGCCGCCGCCGCCGAGAATCTTTGCGGCGCGACGAACAAACTGTCCCGCGCGTGCGCTGTGCTGACGCGCTAGATCGTTCGTTGCAACAGTCACCATGGGCTTACCGTTAATAATTGCCGCAAGAGCAACCAAAACTGGGCCATCGTTCCCCAGGCGCTCACGCACGTCAGTTGCCATTGCACGGAGCTCATCTGCCGTACCAAGAGCACCAACGGGCGCAACAACCGAAGTGAATTTACCGATCTTACGGGCATTCTGCGCAAGAAGAGCAGCTTCGGCGAGAGCCTGTTGTTCGCGAATCTTCTGAAGCTCCTTCTCCGCGTCACGAAGACGAGTCATGACAGACTCAAGTCGTGTCGTGAGTTCGTCTGGGCGACCACCCAGCATGGAGGTCAGTTGCGAAACTAAAGCGTGTTCCTTCGCCTGGAAGGAATAGGCCCCATCACCGACAAGCGCATCGATTCGGCGAACACCCGAGCCAATGGATCCTTCACCCAAAACGGTGATGCGTCCAAGGTGACCAGTGGATGGAACGTGGGTACCACCGCAAAGCTCACGATCGAAGTTGTCACCGATGGTCACAACACGGACCTCAGAACCGTACTTCTCACCGAAGAGTGCGATCGCACCCGAGCGCTTGGCCTCATCGAGAGACATGACCTCAGTGGTCACAGGTAGATTTTCTGCAAGCTTTTCGTTAACAAGACTTTCGATTTCGTTCAGCTGGCCTTCGCCAAGCGAACTTGAGTTCGTGAAATCAAAGCGCAGACGTGAAGGAGAGTTCTCGCTACCTGCTTGTTCCGCGTCTTTGTTAACAATGCGTCGCAGGCCCGCATAAACCATGTGAGTTGCAGTGTGAGCGCGGGCGATAGCGAGTCGACGTTCAGTGTCAATCTGCGCGAAGGCCTTCTCCCCCAGCGTCGCAGTCCCCTCAGTCAGGGTGCCACGATGTACGGAAAGACCGCGCACAGGAGCCTGCACGTCATGGACTTCGATCACACCGCCATCAGCAAGCCGAATGGTGCCGTGATCAGCAAGCTGACCACCCATCTCCGCATAGAAGGGAGTTCGGTCCAGGATGATTTCTACTTCAGCAGGCGCACTAACCGCAGGGGTTGGAACGCCATCGACCAGCAGACCGGCCACTTGGGCATCCGAGGCGCTCTCTGTGTAGCCAACAAAAGTTGAACCGCCGCCGAGTTCCTTTTCGATATCGTGGAAAATACGAACGTCAGTGTGACCGGTCTTCTTCGCACGAGCATCAGCACGCGCGCGTTCCTTCTGTTCCTCCATAAGCGCACGGAAAGCAGCCTCGTCAACGTGGACACCCTGTTCCGATGCCATCTCAAGAGTCAGGTCAATCGGGAAGCCATAGGTATCGTGAAGTGAAAATGCTGCTTCGCCAGAAATCATCGGAGCACCCGGAGCAGCCTTTGCCTTCTCAACTGCGGCATCAAGAATAGTGGTGCCCGCAGTAAGAGTACGACGGAAGGCGTCTTCTTCCGCATATGCCACTTCAGAAATTGTTCCCCAATTCTCTTCGAGTTCAGGGTAGGAAGCCTTCATCGCCTCCTTCGAAGCGGTCAGCAGCGTCGGCATCGTAGCCGTATCAACACCAAGCAAACGCATCGAACGAACTGCGCGTCGAATAAGGCGGCGAAGCACATAGCCTCGGCCGTCATTTCCAGGACGAACGCCATCACCAATCAACATCAGCGAAGAGCGTACGTGATCAGCAACCACACGAAGACGAACGTCATCGTCGTAGGCTGCACCGGCCTCGGGGCCAGCGGCACCAAGACCGTAACGCTTACCGCTCATCTCCTCGGCGGCAGCGATAACGGGATAAACCTCGTCAATCTCGTACATATTCGGCTTGTCTTGCATGACGAAGGCCAAGCGTTCCAAACCGGCACCGGTATCGATCGCTTTCTGGTCAAGCTCACCCAACAACGGGTAATCCTTACCGCTTCCCTCGCCGCGCATGTACTGGTCAAAAACCAGATTCCACAGCTCAAGATAGCGGTCGCCACCCGGGTCAACATTGCCGCCCACGGCCTCGGGACCATAAGCAGGACCGCGATCGTAGTGCCACTCGCAGCAGGGACCCGCAGGACCAGGCTGACCGGTGTCCCAGAAGTTCTCTTCGCGGGGTAGACGCACAATGTGGCGAGGATCCATTCCGACCTCCTTGGTCAGAACATCGAATGCCTCATCGTCCTTCTCCCAAATGGTGACCCACATGCGATCGCCGTCGAGGCCATACTTGCCTTCCGATTGCGAACCAGTGAGCAGATCCCACGCGAAGTGAATAGCGCCTTCCTTGAAGTAATCACCGAAGGAAAAATTACCGTTCATCTGGAAGAAGGTACCGTGACGGGTCGTGCGACCGACGTTGTCGATATCGTTCGTACGAATGCACTTTTGAACGGATGCAGCCCTGGGCCAAGGCGCCGGTTCAACACCGGTGATGTAAGGAATGAAGGGCACCATACCAGCGATGGTGAACAAAATAGAAGGCTCAGGAGACACCAAAGAAACAGATGGACGAATCTCGTGTCCTTGTGATGCAAAGTAGTCAAGCCAACGTTGACGAATTTCAGAAGTGCGCATAGTACCCCATAGTAGTGGACATCAATAAGAATCGTGTATTGACAAGACGGCTCGACAAAAAGAACAAGACCCCGAGGGAAACCCTCGGGGTCTTGGAAGACACACTCAGCGCGAGTAGTGTTCGACGACCATCTGCACGTCGCAGGTGACGGGAACTTCAGCGCGCTTCGGGCGACGCACCAGCGTTGCCTTCAGGCGAGCAATGTCAACGTCCAGGTAATCGGGAGTTGCGGGAAGAGCTTCCTGGTTGATGCCTTCAGCTGCAATCTCGAAGGGGACGCTGGTCTGAGACTTCGGCTTGACCTGCAGGGTCTGTCCCGGCTTCACGCGGAAGGAAGGACGATCGACGATCTTGCCGTCAACCATGATGTGACGGTGAACGACGAACTGACGTGCCTGCTGGATGGTGCGGGCAAAACCTGCACGCAGCACCAGAGCGTCAAGACGCATTTCAAGGAGCTCGACCAGGTTCTCACCGGTCAGGCCAGCAGTACGACGTGCTTCTTCGAAGACGTGACGCATCTGAGCCTCACGAATGCCGTACTGAGCGCGCAGACGCTGCTTTTCCTTCAGACGAACAGCGTAGTCAGATTCCTGGCGGCGACGGGTACGACCGTGTTCGCCGGGACCATACGGACGCTTTTCGAAGTAACGAACAGCCTTCGGGGTGAGAGCAAAGCCCAGCGCGCGGGACTCGCGCACCTGCTTGCGTGAACGATTGTGAGCCATTAAATGACCTTTCCTGTCTCTTATGTCGCATTCGCAAAACGAATGCGGGGTCAACTCCAGGCAGAACGCCGTCGGCTAAGACCCCAGGTATACGTTGCCCATAAAGGCAACCGGATCAGTTTAACGTACTTTAAGCAATTCGCGAAGCGCAGCTAAGCGTTTCGTGAGCATGGCCTCATTGCCATTCGTCGTTGGACGGTAGTAGGACGTTCCGCGTAGATCCTCAGGAAGATAGTGCTGAGCCGCGACATGGTGGGGTGCATCGTGCGCATATATGTAGTCCACGCCGTGTCCAAGAGCTTGAGCGCCACTGTAATGAGCATCCCGAAGGTGCATAGGAACTGGCCCCCCTTTCCCTTGACGAATATCCCTCAAAGCTTCATCAATAGCGAGGTAAGCGCGATTAGACTTTGGGGCAACTGCTACTGCAATCACGGCTTCACTCAGAATAATTCGCGCCTCTGGCATTCCGACCATTGCAACCGCTTGCGCCGCGGAAACAGTCGTGGTGAGGACCTCTGGTGCAGCCATTCCGACATCTTCCGCGGCGCAGATCATGATGCGTCGCGCAATAAAACGCGGGTCTTCCCCTGCCTCAAGCATTCGCGCAAGGTAGTGGATAGCCGCATCAACATCAGATCCACGCATCGACTTAATGAAAGCGCTTGCCACGTCGTAGTGCTGATCTTGATCCCAGCGCACTAAGGCCTGATTAGCAGCATTCTCAACGTCAGCGATTTCAATTTCCCGAGGCTCGCTCCGCTCTTCCGCCAGCTGTCCTTCTCCTCCGCGCTCGAGGCACGAGGCCGCAGCGGCCTCGAGAAGAGTCAGTGCCTTACGAGCATCCGCACCTGCCAAGCGCAACAAAGCTGAGCGGGCATCTGCAGATAGGGAAAACAGAGATTTCAATCCCGATTCACTTGCCAAGGAACGATCAAGAAGAAGGGAGAGATCTTCACTGCTCAACGCATGAAGAGTAAGAAGTAAGGAACGAGAAAGAAGCGGAGAAATCACCGAAAAGGATGGGTTCTCTGTCGTTGCGGCTACTAGGGTTACCCAACGATTTTCGACAGCTGGAAGAAGAGCATCCTGCTGCGATTTTGAAAAACGATGAACCTCATCAACAAAGAGGATCGTTTCCTCTCCCGTTGTTGTCAGGCCTCGTCGAGCCTGCGAGATCACATCACGCAGGTCTTTTACTCCGGAGGTAACTGCAGAAACTTCACAGAAGCGCCGACCAGAAGCACGTGCAATCAGGTAGGCAAGAGTGGTCTTCCCTGTTCCCGGAGGGCCCCACAAAATCACGGAGCTTAAACCCGCTGGGGAATCAGTAGATGGAGTGAGAAGTCTACGCAGAGGCGATCCCGGCTTAAGAAGATGTTGCTGACCAACGATCTCATCAGCGCTCTGCGGGCGCATTCGGACCGCAAGTGGCGCATGGTCATCAACTACCGGAGTCCCGAAATCTTCGATTCCCTGCGTATCAAAGAGATCCATCTTCACTCCCCTTTAGTAGTGGCTGATGACAACCGTCCCGTTATCCGCCCAATCATAAATCCAGTGTGCACCGTCAACCGGCATATTCACACACCCGTGAGAGCCGCCGTAACCGGACCATCCGAAAGAGGAACGCCACGGAGCGCCGTGGAGCGCATACCCCGCATAGAAGTAGGTGACCCATGGAACGCCTTCTGTGCGGTAATTGGTTCCATCCGCATTTTCACCTTCCATTGTCTGAGAGGCATATTGCAAATAGACATGGAACTTACCGGTTACAGTTGGAGTATTGGGCGCACCCGGGACCATCGGGGTTGGACCGTGAACTATCGTCCGACCTTCATACGCAGAAACCGTGTTCTTCGACAAGTCGATATCGATCCATTTTTCACCGGCAGAGGCCTGATAAACATCGTCACCGTAGCCATCAGGGATATCTTGGCGATCATACTCAGGCTGAATCTTGTCGTAATCAAAATCGCCCGAATAGGATTTCCCATTATTGAGGGCGTCCGCAATTCCAGAAACTACAGACTGTGTATTGTTCGCGCGATAACCAACCGTGCCAGCTTTGAGAACACCAACAACGTCACCACGACTGTTAACACCCTGAATTCCTTTTTCGGATTCAACGTTCGTCGATTTTGCGAGATCATTCACCCAAGCTGACAATGCATCCGAATCAAGCACAGCAGCTCGATCGCCCTCTGCGCTCACCTTGACCCATTTCATTTTGTCGGCCTTCGACGCAGTGAAATCATCAATACCATCAGTGATCGTGACGCTAGGAGCAATCAGTGATTGCGCTTGAGTAAGTGCCTCTTCGGCTCTCTGAGTATTAATCTTCGGTTCTCGAACCTCAACGTTGATAGTTCTCGGAGAAGAACCCAAATCTTGAGCGACATCCTGTTGGACTTTTGCAAGATCAGCCGTATTCAACGCAATACCCTCATGAGAGGGAACCACCGTGAAACCCGATCCATCTTCCTTAGGTGACAAAGCCGCATCACTCACAGGGGTCCCCACGCGCTGAGTTAAAGAAGCTCCGAATCGAGAGAGCTGGGAGTTATCAAGTTGAACGACAGGGGTGATCGACCGAGAGCGGAAGATCCCAAGGAAACGAGAGAGCAAACCTGAGTTCTCTGAGAAAGCAGCATCGACTGTCGCGGGGATATCAACAGTGATCCCGAGGTCCCCCAAGCTAGCCTGCTGTGTCGTATCGCCCAACTGCAAAGTAACTTGAGCCGACTCAACGCGATGTTTCAGAGCCTCGTTGACCTGAGCTCGCGAGGACGAAGAGATAGACTGACCTGCGATTGAGGTTCGCGGAAGAGCATGCGCGGAATAAAACCAGCCTGAGAACACCAAACCGGCGCACAGCAGACCGCATAGACCAAGGAGTGTCCACACTTTGAGGGATAGCTTCTTCATAGCTCTCTCATGCTACCGGTTCTTCGAGCGAAAACACGGCGACAAAAGGGATAAGTGACGCGATTGAAGCGTGATGCTGCTTACGCTGCCTTGAAGGCTACTCCCATAGACTTGTATCCCCTGCGCCGCGTCGAGCGACTCGCCCCACGCCATCCGTATAGTCGATAACCGATGTTGCTTCGTCTCCTCCTACTGGAGCCACAACAACCAAATCGACAAGTGAACCAATTTTGTCATCGACCTCGAAGCCATCACTCATCACTTGATCTTCTCCGGGAAGGATGAGAGATGAGGCAACTAGGGGCTGCCCCAGCGCAGCAAGAAGTGACTGAACAACACGATGGTCAGGGATCCGCACCCCGATGGTGTGTTTCTTCTTATTCAGTGTCATTCTGGGAACTTCTTTTGTCCCGGGAAGGATAAATGTATACGGACCGGGAGTTGTTGCTTTCATTGCCCGGAATTGTGAATTGTCCATAATCACTAAATCACCCAGACGCGAGAAAGCATCACATAGCAACGAGTAATTGTGTTTGTCATCGAGTTTGCGAATCTGTCGAATTCGATCAATTCCCGATTTGTTGCCCATAAGACAGGCAAGCGCGTAGCCAGAATCTGTCGGCAGCGCGATCAAGCCACCGTCACGAAGAATGCCAACAATGCGATCAAGAAGTCGTGTCTGTGGATTCACTGGATGAAGCTCGACATAGGACATGATCTGCTCCCGATACTTTAGAGATCTGATGCAATTGCGATTTGGACAAGTGCCTCACGCAAATCTGGGGCAACGTCTGAAGCACTTAAGGCGGCAAAGAAGGCACCACGACCTTCATTCCACGTAGCGTCGAGACGCGTGAGCGTCTCGACCTCACAACGCGCATGAGTCAAAATCCGACGAATCTGCTCTGAGCGTTTAACCTCTTCACTCATCGACTTTGGTTCGAGATCAAAACTGGCGCCCGTGCGCGTCTCAATAAAACCAAGGTCAGTCAGTTGGGTATCAATTCCATACCCATAGGTACGAACAAGAATCTTTCGTCGCGCCGGGATCGAATCAAGATCCCCATCGGCACCATGAATGGTGAGTCTATGGTGAGCATCGTCCCATTCAAAGAGCGTACGAACAAGAGAAGTATCGCTATCTTGATCTTCAATCAGCTCATAGCGTGCATCCGCTCCAGAAACGAGCAGCAGCTCAATTTCCTCAGGATTACCTGTACCAACATTAGTCTGACGCCCAAGCATTCCCAGTGTGCCTTCACCATCGGGAGCATCCGCGCTTCCACAGAGCGGAATGATCGATCCGCTTCGCGCAAAGAGCGGGGTCCGTGAAAGCTCTGACCACAGTGAAAGCTTTCGATTACCCAGGTAGGCGAGATTCGTCATGAGGTCGACCCACATGCCTTCTGGTAGCCACGCTTCAGAGCGACCCCGGCACGAGGCTTCAGAGAGCTGTTCAGTGACTGGAGCAGCGATAAGCTCACGTCCAAAGCGGAAGCAATTGGGGACCTCCCAAGCCTGAGCGTGACCGTCATGCTCCCAATACATCGGACGAATGAGTGGGAGAAGCTCAGCACGACCATGGAACTGTTCGGAGTGGAGATACCCGATCAGCCGGTGTCTGAAACGTAGGTATTCCTCTTGAATCGCACAATGGGGTGCGTCGAAAACCCATGGTTCTTTTCGCGTGAATGGATTATTCGATGAATGCAGGCGCATGATTGGGCTAAATACACCACTTTGGATCCAACGGGTCTCCAATTCTGGATCACGTACGCCGAGCATGTGCCCACCGATGTCATGGCTCCACCAGCCATAGCCAATATTTGAGGCGGTAGCGGTAAATTCAGGCTGGAACTTCAACGATTCCCAGGTAATGTAGGTATCTCCCGAAAAACCTAGAGGAAAGCGCTGAGAGCCCGGGCCACAGTAGCGAGAGAGCGTGAGACCTCGACCGTGTCGGTGAGCATTATCAAGGTAGTGATAGTGGTTAAGAACCCACAACGGGTCAAGCCCAGGAACGCTTGAATGCTCTCCTTGTTGCCAGTCAACCCACCAGAAATCGACCCCTTGATCTTCAAGCGGGTGCAGAATCTCTTCAAAATACGCCAGCATAAAATTGGGATTCGCCGGTTCAAAGAGAATTGTCTTTTTACTTGCCGGATCTACGCCCATTCTTTGTGCTAAGCGCTCGTACCCCTCTTCAAAGTAACGAATGCCATCAGCGGGGTGAAGATTGAGTGAGGTGTGAAGACCACGCTTATGCAAAGCATCAAGGAACTGCTTTGGATCTGGGAAAAGCTCTGGGTCCCAGGTGTAGCCAGTCCAACCTGAGCCAGCACCCGAGGGAGGGTTGGTAATATGCCAATCCATATCGATAACAGCGACTGCAAGCGGTACATCGTGACGAGCAAATTCACTCATCACTTCCAAATATTCGTCATCCGAGTAGCGGTGGTATCTACTCCACCAATTTCCTAAGGCATAACGGGGCAGAATCGCTTGAGCACCGCTTAAACGGTAGAAGGAACGCACGGCCTCGGGAAAATCTGGGCCGCAAGCGAAAACGTAAATGTCCAGGTGCTCCGGGCGCGCGGGCAGGAAGACTCCATCACTAGAAACCGGACAGGTGTCATCAATTAACGAGGTTATGCCACGACCATCGACGACACCTTTATCGAGTTCACAGCGTCCATCGACCGTGTCCAATGTTCTGGTTGTCCCTCGCAGGTTTCTCCCTTGAATCCATGGAAATTCCGCGTCAGTCCCCCAGCGCCAGGTTCCACCCCAGCTATCTTCTTCCCGTACTTGAGCCCACAATCCATTGGAGCTGGGTTCCTTGCCGTCATAGTGGAAGGACATGTGTGCAGTCTCAATAACTACGCCGCCGAATTCGTCTCGATCGATACGTAGATCCTTCACGGGCAGGCACTTGCGCCATGCCATCATTTGAGTCGGTCCATCAAGGAATTCAGCGCTCGGATCCCATTCAAGGCGGATTACAGTGTCTGAGAGAATTTCGATCCTCCACTGTGGGCCTTCAATCACTTGCTCGGCGGGAGGCGCCTGAATTGGTGAAGGTAGCAAATGGGGTGGAAGAAGCGCCATCACATATCACTCCTGAGGAATCGGCATTGAACCCTGTTGACTACCAAGATTAGCCTCTCAATCCCTGATCTGCCTATTCACTGAGCAATAATTTCCGGGGTGGTTGATGCGCATCAACCACCCCGGAAACTTGCTAGAAATTAGCCGAAAAGACCTTTACTTTTCAGAGCTATTCTCAGAGTCCTCTTCACCGCGCTTCTTCGGCTTCGCGTCCACGCCAGCCTCCTTGCGCTGTGCAGGAGTAATGGGTGCAGGAGCATCGGTCAGCGGATCGTATCCGCCACCCGACTTCGGGAAGGCAATAACGTCGCGAATTGATTCAGACTTGGTGAGGAGCGAAACAATTCGGTCCCATCCGAAGGCGATGCCGCCGTGCGGAGGAGCTCCGAACTTGAATGCATCAAGAAGGAACCCGAACTGGGTTTGCGCTTCTTCCTCGCCAATACCCATGACCTTGAAGACGCGATTTTGGACGTCACGTCGGTGAATACGGATCGAGCCACCGCCGATCTCATTGCCATTGCAGACAATGTCATAGGCGTAGGCCAAAGCATTTCCGGGATCTTGGTCGAAAGTATCCAACCATTCAGGCTTTGGCGAGGTGAAGGCGTGGTGGACAGCGGTCCAAGCACTGTGTCCAAGAGCAACGTCACCTTCGGCCTCGGCATCTCCGGTCGGCTTGAAGAGAGGAGCGTCAACAACCCAGGTAAACGCCCACGCATCCGGGTCGATCAGGTTGCAGCGTTTACCGATCTCAAGGCGAGCAGCACCGAGCAACTCACGCGAAGCGGTGGGCTTACCAGCGGCAAAGAAGATGCAATCGCCAGGCTTGGCTCCAGTGGCCTCGGCGAGGCCAGCGCGCTCAGCTTCGGTAATGTTCTTTGCAACCGGACCGCCAAGGGTGC
>CALIZH010000060.1 GCA_938028585.1 uncultured Actinomyces sp.
GTGTGCTTCTTAACGTAGTCGACCACCGTGTCGCAGTCGTAGCCCCAGTTAGAGCCGGCGGGAACCTCGTCGACGATCGACGCACCGGTCACTGCGGAATCGCCAGCGGGCAGGATCACTCGCTACATGATGGACTTGTTCTCATCGCCATCCTCGCTGTCGCTCAGGCCGATCCAGCCTTCCTTGACGGTGCGGGCTTCGCCGGTGTCCTGAATCATGGCGCTCGTCGTCACGGAACCTGCCCACTCGGCAGCCGAGTTAGCGTTCTCGTTGAAGACGACGGTGACATTGCCATCGGTACGCCACGTGCCGCAGCCGACGACAACGCCGGTCGCGGAACGAACATCAAAGGAACGCTCGGCGGTGGGGCACAGGATCGACTGGCCCGTGTTCGCCTCGGCGACGGTCGCGTCGTAGGTGACGAAGTCACCGGCCATGACGGCGCCGTTGATCTTCCACTGCAGCTTAACGCCGGTATCCCACATGTTCGCGATTGTCTTCGCTTCCGCACCCTGGGGATTGACCAGCTGCAGGTTATCCCAGTCCAGGTCAACCTTGTCGTTGACGTTGGTCGTGGTGGGCCGGGCACGCAAGCGCCGTGGCCAACGCCGTGCGGGTCGTCAACAGCTGCAAAGCACCAAAGAAGCTCAATACTAGAGCGAAAGCTATAAGAAGTGCGCTAAGGCGACTGTTCTTCAACGCAACCATAAAATACTCCTGTCAATGGGCATGAGGCGATGTCGCATCAAGCACATAAGTATAAAGTAACTACGCGATAAGATTGACAATCAGAGGATTAGCAGAGAACTATTCAAATATAATATCGTTGCCAAACCGCCTTAATCTGCATATATAAAGAAGAGAGAACTAATCTGCAATCAATCCAATTAAATTTCCTGCACAGCAGGTCAAACACACTAGATCAGCAAAAATGCGGATTTTGCAGAATAATGCCCTCCATCACCTTTCTGTGCGAAACTGTCCATTTGCACCTCACGCGACCATGAGCCAACCGCTTTTGTTTCACGCGTGCCCCACCGCTGGGCATCAACACCAAACGGCTCCGACAAGCCACAATAAGCATCACGAGCAACCGCACACGATGAGCTACGACGACATAGTCGACCACTCCCCTGCACGGTATCGACAGCAGGTTTTTCACCCACTCATCTTTTGATAGGACTTTTGTCCGCACGCCGCTCGCCCTGCCCACCACACGAATCATCCGCCACAAGAAAGCACACGTAAAGAAGTGGGTGGGATGAGCACTGCTCATCCCACCCACTGTGCGCCCTCAGGCACTCATGCACCTCAGGGGTTTCGTCATCAGTGACTACGACGCTTGGCCGCCACGAGAGACAGGCCCGCAATCGCGACGATTCCAGCCAGGACACCCAGGCCTGCCGCATCGGTACCAGTCTTGGCCAGCTGCGGAGCGGGCGAAGGAGTTGCCGAGGGGGTCGGAGAGGGAGTCGAAGGCGTGGCCGACGGAGTCGGGGTCGGAGCCAGAACATTGGTGAGGGTCAGCGAGTAGACCTGATCATCGCTCAGCGTGAAGGTAGCCTCGCGGTTATCTGCCGAGAGGGTCACGCCGTCGACGGCCTCGAAGACGCGGCTCTCGCCGTCGTTCCAGGTGATGCCCACACCGGCGGGCAGGGCCCCCTCCTACACCGTCACGACGGTACCCAGCGGCAGAGACGTGGGGTATGTGTAGGTCTCGCCAGCCTTAACGGAGGCCTCGAAGGTCTTATTCACCGAGGGATCGGCGTCATTCTTCAGGGTGATCGTCAGCGGGTACTCGAGGTCCTGTGCGGATTCGGGCAGGTCACCCTCGACCTTCTTGGTCACGGAGAAGGTCTGATGGGCGTACGCGTCGGCGGCCGCACCGTAGTGGAGGGTCTTCGTAATGGGCTCGACGACCTTGCCACCGAGAATGTTGAAGTAGACGGGGTTGGAGAAGACACCCACGACGTCACCGGCGCGCTTCGCACCGTCGATGTGGGCGGGGAGCAGAATGATGGCGGACTGGTTCGCAGGAATCTCGGCGAGCGTGACGGTCACCTTGGAGGAGGAGCACTCGACCTGCGCGGCAGCACCGAAGGCACCCTTCGAGGTGTCATTGTCCTGGCGGAGGCCCTCGTAGGTCGTCGGATCGGTCACCAGGTAGGTGTGGTTCTTCGTGTATTCATTAACGACGTCGCAGTTGAAGCTCCAGTTAGAGCCCGCGGGGACCTCGTCGACGATCGACGCGCCGGTCACAGCCTTGTCGCCAGCGGGGAAGACAACGCGCCACATGATGGCCTTGTTCTCGTCACCATCTTCGTTCTCACCGAGGGTCAGCCAGCCGTCCTTCTGGTAGCGAGGGACGCCGGGGGTGCGGCGCAGCATGTCGATCTCACGCTCGACCTTCTTGCCGAGCTTGACCGTGTACTTCTCACCGCCGGGACCGGTGTAGTGGGTCAGGCCGTTGGTGGAGACATGGCCGTACCATTGCGCGGCGGACTCGACCTTCTCGTTGAATACGACGGTCACCATACCGTCAGCACCCCAGGTGCCGCAGCCGACGACGACGCCATTGTTGGAGATGACCTCGAACTTACGGGCAACGTTCGGACGGAGGACGCTCTCCCCCGTCGCAGTGTTGACGATCGAGGCGTCGTAGGTGAAGTAGTCACCGGCCTTCACGCGACCGTCGGTCTTCCACGGCAGCTTCATACCGAGGTCCCACCAGTCACCCACAGCCTTCGTCTCACGGCCAGTGTGGTCGACAAGCTGAGCATTGTCCCAATCCAAGGTGACCTTGTTGCTCACATCCGTAGTCGGCTCGGGGCAGCTCAGTGGAGCCGCGGACGCAG
>CALIZH010000061.1 GCA_938028585.1 uncultured Actinomyces sp.
AATCCACGGCTGGTTTCTGTAGGGATTAAGGACAAGCTGTGTGTGGCCTGTGGAGGTTCGGCGTAAAAAGTGATCCCGCGGAAGTTCATTCCGCGGGATCAAAGTGGTTAATGAGCAATGCTATGCGCGCGAACGGCGACGGAGCATCATTCCTGCCGCCCCTGCTGCTGCAGCGCCAACAAGGAAGAGCGCGCCTGCGGCACCGGTCTTTGCCAATTGAGGCCCAAAAGTCGGGGTTGAAGGAGTTGGCGTGGGAGCCGGTGGGGTGGGTTGTGGATCGGCCTTAAAGGTGAAGCGCGTGACGTAAGGGTGTGACTCGCTGCTTGTGTATTTCAAAGAATGCTCCATGAGCGGTGCCTCGGCCCAACCAGCCGAGGGGCCGGTCATGGGGAAAGTCCATGCGGTGCTATATGCAGTGGTTGGAGGGCATTCCGGTGCGGGCGGATCAAACACTGTTCCTTGGACGGGAAGCGGCTCTGCAGGCTTGAGCTGGTCGTAGCCGCCCATCGTTGGCGGGCAAGCAGGGGAGGGGGTGCCTGGGCGAACAATGACACCAAGCTGCTTTGCGATATCGACTGAGACCACCCCTTGAGTCTGATGCTCAATTGTGTAATCGGTGTCAGGCTTCGCCGAATCGGCAAATGCAATCTTCTTGATCGTGATGACAGCCTCACCTTGAAGCTTTGACATCGCGGCCTTCAGAGCCTCGATGGTTGTAATGGCCTCGGGATCATTGACGTCGACTGTCACACGTGCCGTCTGGCCGTCAATGGCCACGGTCTTTGCCGTGAAGCCTTCGGGAATGCCGCTGATGGAGATGGCAGAAGGATCAGCAAATTTCAGCTGCTCAGGAAGAGTGATTTGCGTAGTGAAGCCCAGATGCGCGTTCTTCAGCACCATCTCATCGAAAGCCGCGGGAGATTCCTCGTACTTTTGCAGGAGGGTTGCAATACGCCCTCCCTGAAGATTGTTCAGGTGGATGACATTTTCGATGGTCAGAAGAGATTGCTTATTCTCAGCCTGGATCGTTTCCTTCTGTGCTGGTGCAGCGTCATCAGCACTGGTCTTGAAGTCGGTATCAACCGTTGGATCATCGCCGTTGACCGGAAGGTCACCGAAAACCTTCTTGTGCTTGTAGTAACCAGTCATGCGGTCTGTCGACAGCTCTGAGGAAACAAACTCGTAGTCGGGGATCCCGGCAGCCTGGAAGAAATTCGGACCAGTCTGAGGGGCCTTAAGGTCAGCTCCGGTCTCTGCGTCCACCCAACGTGTCGTCCGCTGTGGCGCGTTCGAGAAGCAGTCCGTGGGCGTGGATGCAATTGGATTTGATGCGACTGCAGAAGTGAAGACTTTGCTGGGGGTATCACCACCCGTATAGAACTTCACAGTTGCGGTGCTGGTGACTTGCTCTTGAGCGATCCGTGCCGCATCTGCTGCATTATTTGCGCCGACTGCATAGGGGATCTTGATCGTGATGGTATGTCCAAGAGGATTGCTCTTCTCGGATGAATAGGTGGTGTAAAGCCCTTGCCAATCAGTCTGCGTCAAATGAAGATTGACCTTCATTTCGGTTCTCTCTGAATTGGGGGAAAACCACCAGTTCGAAATAAGAGAAGAAGAATTCGTGACGGTTCCAGGACCAACCTGTGTTCCCTGAGGAACAGAAACCGTGAAGGTGATGTCGGGGTTCTGAGCCCCCGCTGCGTGCGGGCTCTGTCCTGCTGCGGCTGCGGCCTGCATCTCGTCCTGGAAATTGGCAAGGAGAGTGACAACGGGAATCGTCAGGTTTACGGTTCCGTGGTAGGTCGCAATGACAGGATCGGTGTTGCAGACAGTGACTGCGTCAGCCGTGACGTTTTGAGAGATCGAGAACGCTTGATCCTGGGCGTGCGCGTCGCGTGGACCCACGAGCGCCGTGCCACCGGTTATTAAAGCCGCAATAGCAGCCGTGGCTAACACAGCATTTCGAGTTCGTATCATCCTTCTACCTTGTCGTTATCTCAGGAAGTGCTCTTGTGCGAGATGGGGTCTCAATGGATTCAAAAACGTATCTATTTTGAGTCTAGTTACGCAGTGAACTTTAAACAAGAATCCAGCGTATGTGAAGGTGTCGAAGAAGTGAAGAACTATGCGACTTTCGTGAGTAAAACCGCGCATTCCATATGATTCGTATGGGGGAACATATCGAACAGACGCGCTTCCGTGAGTCGGTAGGAATTCATGAGTCGAAGGTCGCTGACCAGCGATTTTGGATAGCACGATGAATAAATCACCGTGGGAATGTTGCTCTGATTAATCCACTGAGCAAGCTCTGTTCCAATTCCGCGCCGCGGTGGGTTGACGACGATGGCCTCGGGGTAATGAACCCGATCCTGTGCGAAAGCCCACTCTTGCGCATCGCTGGCCACTAGGCTCACGCGCTCACTCACCCCGAGCTCTTCAGAGGTTTCACGGGCGGAGGCAATGGCCTCGGATGAAATCTCGACACCACTGACGCATTCAACCCCGCCAAGTGCCGCGTGCAGAGCAAAACCTCCGACTCCGCAGTAGAGATCCCAGAGGGAAGATGCTCCGCTTTGTTGTGCCCAGCGCGCGACCTGGCGATAGAGCTGCGAGGCCACTCCCGTGTTGGTTTGCGAAAACGAGCGCGGACCCAGGTGAAGTTCAACATCGCCAACAAGCATGGGCAGTGTTTGCTGTTCAGAAATGACGATTTCTTCATCGCCTTCAACCAGTGCGGCGTGTGCAGGCAGGATGTTAACGGTGACGACCTGGGCCACGGGAATGAGCGAGTACAGCAGCGAAAGTTTTGAACGCAGCAGGGCTAGGTCGCGCTTTGAGCGCATGACGAAGCGGATCATCAGTGCGTCATCAGTTCCCTGCGTGACCAGGATGTGCTTGAGTTCGCCACGCCTGCGCGCAATATCGTAGGGCTCCAAGTGGAGCTCGCGAATGAATGCTTTCAGTGGTTCGATCGTCGAGGCGATGACCTCGGTGTGCGCAATGCAGTGGGGGAGATCTACTCCTGCGTAGTTGGGCGCGCTTCCTGTGATCCCCAAAGTTGGGTGATCGGTGCTTCCTCCGACCGCAAATTTTGCTTTGCTGCGGTAGTGCTCAGGCAGTGAGGCAGCGGCGGGCAGCCATTTCATTTCCGAGGCCTGGGGCAGAGTTGCCAGTAGTTCGCAGGCTTCTTTTTGGCGCTGAGCAAGCTGGATGTCATAGGGAGTGGGCATGAGGGGGCACGAATGGCATTCCCCGCTTGTTAAATGTACGCACTCCATCGCTTCATCTTGGCATCTTGGAAGTGTCTTCGCCACAACGAGAAGGTCTGTTGAGTGCAAGTGGAGGAATGCGTTCGGCGCTGGTGGCGTTAAGATTTCGCCATGACCGAGAACCCGACTAATCGCGTGTCCCAAGAACCGACCGAGGTTCCAGCGGGAGCGCTCGCGGCGGGTGAAACCATGCGTATCGATACATGGCTGTGGGCAACCCGCCACGTGAAGTCACGTTCGCAGGCAACCTCAGCTGCTCGTGCTGGTCACGTGAAGATTAATGGTGAATCGGTCAAAGCCGCGCAGAAAGTGCGTGTGGGCGATGAAGTTCGTCTGCGAGTGGAGGGCTTTGACCGTGTTCTTATCGTTCGCAAGCTCCTTGCGAAACGACTGGGTTATCCCTTCGCGAAACTGTGCTACGAAGATCTCAGTGAGCCGAGGCCTCGGCTGGGTGTTGCTTTTGCCCAGCGTGAACGCGGTAGTGGGCGCCCGACGAAGAAAGAGCGTCGGGATATGGAGAAATTCCGTGGAATGAATTCCGACTTTTCCGCTGATTTTCAATGGTAATCGGCCAGATTGTCGATTCTTAGAAAGTAATTTTAGAAATTGGGGAATAAAACCCTCCGAAATAAGTTGAGTATGTCAGACTCAAGTTTTGATGTAGGGCTTGCGAGCCTGGTAGCTGATCCGTAAACTTGAGTGCAACAGACTCAAGGTGGTCTGAAGGTCGAAACCTCGGCCACCACAACAGAAGACGTACAAAGCGCGGCATCGCCTCGGCGACAATTTCCACCACGCTTTGATGAAAGGAAAAACTTATGGGACGCGCAGTAGGTATTGACCTCGGCACCACGAACTCCGCAATCGCAGTACTTGAAGGCGGAGAACCCACAATCATTGCAAACGCAGAAGGCATGCGTACGACCCCCTCGGTCGTTGCTTTCTCCAAGACCGGCGAGGTCCTGGTTGGCGAGATCGCCAAGCGTCAGGCGGTCACGAATGTAGATCGCACCATCTCTTCGGTCAAGCGCCACATGGGCACTGACTGGACCGTCAACATCGACGACAAGAAGTACACCGCACAGGAGATCTCCGCACGAATCCTCTCCAAGCTCAAGAGGGACGCGGAAGAGTACCTCGGTGAACCCGTTACCGACGCGGTCATCACCGTTCCTGCGTACTTCAATGACGCAGAGCGTCAGGCAACCAAGGATGCCGGCCAGATCGCTGGCCTGAACGTCCTGCGTATCATCAACGAGCCGACCGCTGCGGCACTGGCCTACGGCCTCGAAAAGGGCAAGGAAGACGAGCTCATTCTGGTCTTCGACCTCGGTGGCGGCACCTTCGACGTCTCCCTGCTGGAAATCGGCAAGGATGACGACGGCTTCTCCACCATTCAGGTCCGCGCAACCGCAGGCGACAACCGCCTGGGTGGCGATGACTGGGATCAGCGCATCGTTGACTGGCTGATCGAGCAGGTGAAGGCTAAGAGCGGTGCAGATCTGTCCAAGGACTCGGTCGCACTTCAGCGTCTGCGCGCAGCAGCCGAGCAGGCAAAGAAGGAACTGTCCAGCGCGATGAGCACAAACATCTCGCTGCAGTACCTCTCGGTCACTGCTGATGGCCCCGTCCACTTGGACGAGACCCTCACCCGCGCAAAGTTCGAGGAAATGACCTCGGATCTGCTCGAGCGCACGAAGGCCCCCTTCGAGAAGGTCATCAAGGATGCCGGCGTCTCCGTCAGCGAGATCGACCACGTCGTCCTGGTTGGTGGCTCCACTCGTATGCCTGCCGTCGCCGAGCTCGTAAAGAAGCTCACCGGTGGCCGCGAGCCCAACAAGGGCGTGAACCCCGATGAGGTCGTCGCAGTTGGCGCAGCGCTGCAGGCCGGCGTCATCCAGGGTGACCGTAAGGACGTTCTGCTGATCGACGTGACTCCTCTGTCCCTGGGCATTGAGACCATGGGTGGCGTCATGGACAAGGTCATCGAGCGCAACACCGCAATCCCGACCAAGGCATCGCGCGTCTACTCGACCGCTGCCGACGGCCAGACCTCGGTTCTGGTCCAGGTCTTCCAGGGCGAGCGTCAGTTCACCGCTGACAACAAGCTGCTCGGTAACTTCGAGCTCTCCGGAATCGCTCCCGCACCGCGTGGCGTTCCCCAGATCGAAGTGACCTTCGATATCGACGCGAACGGTATTGTTCACGTCTCCGCGAAGGATCTTGGAACCGGCAAGGAAACCTCGGTGACCATCACCGGCGGTAGCGCCTTGAGCAAGGAAGAGATCGATCGCATGGTCAACGAGGCCGCGCAGCACGAAGAGGACGATAAGAAGCGCCGCGAGGAGCTTGAGATTCGTAACTCCGCAGAGCAGCTGGTCTACACCATCGAGAAGACCCTGAAGGAAGACGCCGACAAGGTCTCCGAAGCGACCCGCCAGGAAGTCCAGGGTGACCTTGACGCCGTGAAGGAAGCCCTCAAGGGCAGCGACATCGAGGCTGTGAAGAGCTCCGTTGAGAAGCTCAACCAGTCCGCGATGAAGATCGGCCAGGAGGTCTACCAGAACGCTCAGGCTGCTCAGGCTGCCGCTGAGGCAGGTGCTTCGCAGGAGTCCTCCTCTTCCTCCGATGACGACGTCATCGACGCCGAAGTTGTGGATGAGGACGACAAGTGAGCATCGAGCCCACGAATACTTCCGACGACGCCCAGGATCCGGTGGTTGGCTCTCAGCCGGCCACCCCGGGCGACGCCCAGCCCCACGCTCAAGAGGGTGCAGCTGCAGGTGCGGCCGCGGCCTCGGCAAGCGCTCAGGGCGAGGAAATGGGCGAGGTCGACATGTCGGACTTCGAAGAGCAGCTGGAAGACAGTGAACTGTCCAAGGCTCTCGACCAAGTGGCGCAGGCGGAAGAAAAGCTCGCTCGCGCCCACGCAGACCTGTACAACCTGAACCAGGAATATTCGAACTTCGTTCGCCGTTCCAAGGAATCCGTCGCCGGCCACGTCCAGTCCGGACGCGACCAGGTGCTGGAAGCCATGATCGGTGTCTTGGATGATATCGAGGCCGCGCGCAAGCACGGGGATCTGAGTGACGGTCCCTTTGCCTCGATCGCGAACAAGCTTGAAGACACGCTTCGGACGCGCTTCGAGCTGGAACGTTTCGGAGATGAGGGGGACGATTTCGATCCCATGCTCCACGAGGCGCTCATGGCTCAGCCCAATCCCGACGTGGACCATCCGGTCTTGGGACAGGTCTTGCAATCTGGATATCGTCGCGGAGACACCATTATCCGCGCGGCGAAAGTCCTGGTGTACAACCCTGAATAAGGAACATTCAACGAACTGCAGAGTCAAAAAAGGAGGTGACGCGCAGTGAGTGGAGAAGATTGGCTCCAAAAGGATTTCTACAAGGTCCTTGGCGTAAGCAAGGATGCTGATGAGGCCACAATCAAGAAGGCCTACCGCAAACTTGCGCGCACCTGGCACCCCGACCAGAACAAGGGGAACCCCGAAGCTGAAGAACGCTTCAAGGAAATTGGCGAGGCCTACACGGTCCTGTCCAATCCTGAGCAGCGCCAGCAATACGATGCGATTCGCGCGATGGGCGCCGGCGGTTTCCGCGGAGGTGCCGGTGGCGGCGGAGCATCCGGCGTGAACTTCGAAGATATCTTCGGTGCTTTCGGCGGCGGAAACGGCGGAAATGTTCGTTTCTCCACCAGTGGTAGCGGCGCAGGTTTCAACCTCGACGACATCCTCGGTGCATTCGGCGGTTTCGGTGGCGGCTCTTCGCGAGGGTCCTCGCCCTTCGCTGGTGCCTCTCAATTCGGTGACTTCGGCGGAGCACACGGTTCGCCCTACCAGCAAGCACCCCAAAAGGGTGAAGACTTGCATGCCTCGACGCGCATCACGCTCAAGCAAAGCCTGAGCGGAGTCAACATCAAGTTGGCTGTCTCCGGTAAGCCTATGACCGTCAAGGTTCCCAAGGGGATCAAGGACGGCCAGAGCGTGCGTCTGCGTGGAAAGGGTAAAGCCTCGATCAATGGCGGGAGCGCTGGCGATCTGATCGTCACGATCCACGTCGAGGAGGATCCGGTCTACAGCCGCGAGGGAAATGACCTTCGTATGACCCTTCACGTGACCTTTGCCGAGGCCACGCTGGGTGCCAATGTTGAGCTCCCCCTGATCGATGGTTCGACCGTTACCGTCAAGGTTCCTGCCGGCTCCGATTCCGGTCGCACCCTGCGCCTGAAGGGGCGCGGCGTGGCCACGAAGAAGGGGACGGGTGATCTCTTGGCAACCATCAGTGTGGTGGTCCCCAAGGATCTCACCCCTGAGCAGCTGGATTCGATCAAGTCGCTAGCGGATTCGCTTGATCAGAGTGATCCGCGCGCAGAACTCATGAAGAAGGTGAGTGCGTGATGGGACATCAAGATGAAGTAACCTTCGTGATTTCCGTTGCCGCACAGCTCGCGGGAATGCACCCGCAAACCTTGCGTCAATACGATCGGATTGGCCTGGTGACACCCCTTCGTACGAAGGGACGCGGGCGGCGTTACACCCGACGCGATGTCGAGCGTTTGAAGGAGATTCAGCGCCTGAGCCAAGATGAGGGAATCAACTTGGCCGGTATCCAGCGAATCATGGAGCTGGAGGACGAAGTTGATCGCCTGCGAGAACAGCGCGATGCCTTGGCTGAGCGGGTGGAAGAATTCGAACCCGTCTTTGACCGGGTATTCGTCGCAAGCCCAGACGGCCAGATTCGCCCCATGCGTCGTGCGCATGCACGTCGCAGCGAAGAATCTCGACGCGGCGGCATGGTACCCGTCAGGAATCGAGGCCTCGTAGCGTGGCGGCCTGCTGGTAACCAGCGCGTTCGGGCGCTTATTGAAGCATCGCCCGAAGGAGTTCGAGTCATCGAAGGAACCGTTGTGGTTTCGCGATAACACACCCCCTCGAGCGATGTCCTCGAGGTGGAGTGAGTGAGGGGAGGCATGAAAATGCCTCCCCTTTTTGCTCCCAATTTTCAGGCAGCTAAGACCAGATCCCGTCCAGCGATCCGCGCAAGCATCGACGAAAGGACGCCAGCGACCCGCGTTGCCACCTGCTGCAGCCCGGCCACGGCCTCGGAAATTGAGGCGCGAAGGTCGGCCAAGGTGCCGAAGACGAAGAAGTTCTGGCCTAGGTAGTTGACGATGAAGAGCGAAGTGTTCGCGGTTAAAGAGGCCATCCACAGAGCCATGCCAGCTGATACCAGAGCCTGGATCATCAGGTAGGACATGGTCATCACGCTTGCGGCCATGATCGCATAGCGGAAAGCTGTAGCAACAATTCCACCGCGAGCGTTGAAGACCTTCCGGTTCAGAGCGAAGTTCAAGGAACACGAGGAGACCCTGGCCAGTGCGACCGGCAGGAAGACTCCGCCGATGGTTGCATTCAGGATGAGCAGCATCGTGTAGTCCAGCGCGGTTGAGGACAGCGACGAGGCCAGGTAGCGCAGGACGCGCGCATTGGTGCGGATCGTGTCGACAAGCTTCGCGCTGAGGGCGGAAGCGAATGTCGTGGCGGTCTGACCCTGCGTCTGGAGTGCTGCGTTCGTGTTCATGACACTAACTTTGCCCAGAGCTGATCTGTAGGAATTATGTCCAAGCTGTGGAGAAGCTATGAAGCAATCAATGTAGTGTAGGTTCCATGACTTCATTGACTTTACGTTCGCGCGTAGCAGTAGCAGCGGGGAAGGGTGCCAGCTGGGCCTCTCGTCGCCTCGGACGCGGTTCGGGTGGGATGATCGGTGGCAAAGTAGCGCTGAAGCTTGACCCGAATTTGCTCGCAGAATTGGCAAAGAATCGCCGAAGTGTTGTCGTTTCTGGTACCAACGGAAAGTCAACAACAACCCGCCTGCTTCGCGCAGCGCTCTTTTCGATTGGCCACGTTGCCTCCAATACAAATGGAGACAATATGACCCCGGGAATCACCACCGCACTCATGCGTTCGGATGCCCCGCTTGCCGCGCTCGAAGTTGATGAGATGCACATGCCCACGGTGTCGCGTTTTGTTGATCCGCAGGCCATGGTTTTACTGAACCTTTCACGAGATCAGCTGGACCGAGTGGGTGAGATCGGAGCTGTTGAACGTCGCCTGCGAAAGGCGGTCAATGAACACCCCAATGCCGTTGTTATTGCGAACTGTGATGATCCCTTGATCGCCTCGGCAGCCTGGGATAGCCCCAATGTTCAGTGGGTTGCTGCCGGACACGCTTGGATGGGAGATTCGACTGCCTTCCCACGCGGCGGGCGCGTCATCCACTCCGATGATTCCTGGCGAGTCGTTCCTTTGACGGCCTCTTCTTCGGATGAGGGTTTGGATCAGTATCGTCGCCCCGATCCTTTGTGGTGGCTGGAAGACGAGGACCTTTCCGATCCTTCCCACCCCAGTGCGACTGCCTGCCGTAAGGATGGTTTGCGAATTCCTTTGCGGCTCTCACTTCCCGGTCGTGCCAATTTGTCCAATGCGCTCGAGGCGCTGGCTGCGGCCGTTGCGATGGGCGTGGATCCGCAGGCCGCGTGCCGCGCAATGTCCGAAGTCGTTGAGGTCGCAGGCCGCTATTCGACCTACGAAATCCATGGCCGACTGGCCAGGCTCATGCTGGCAAAAAACCCCGCTGGTTGGCAGGAAGCCATGTACATGATCGATCCCAGTGTTGATCAGGTGATCGTTGCGATCAATGGCCAGGTTGCTGACGGGCAAGACCTGTCGTGGCTGTGGGATGTGGATTTCTCAGTGCTTGGCGCCCCACATCGCAAGGTTTATGCCTGCGGTGAGCGCGGTGCAGACCTCGCAGTTCGATTGGAATATGCGGGCGTCCACTGTGAACTTTTCCCGCTGCCAATGGATGCGCTGCAATCGTGCATACCGGGAAGGGTTGAAATTCTTCTCAACTACACGGCTTTGCGT
>CALIZH010000062.1 GCA_938028585.1 uncultured Actinomyces sp.
TGGCGGGCCGTGGTCGGCGCGGCCTGGTGGCGTGATGCGCTGGTCCGCCCCGGGACCGGGCCGGTGGCGCTGGGCGCGATCACCTTCTCCCCCAGCTCCGAGCAGTCCTCGGTCCTGGTGGTTCCCGAGGTCCTCGTTGGGCTGGATGACTCCGGCGCTTGGCTGACGACCGTGGTGTCCGGGGCTGACGATGGGACTGAGCCGGAGCACCCGGCTCGCTCCTGACGGCGCTGGTGGCCGATGCTCGTGCAGCAGTCGACCGGGAGCAGGCCGGCACCGACAGGGACTCCGGGGACTCCGGCGGCACCACCGCCGTTGAGGCCGGGGCGCTCAGCGAGGAGCAGTGGTGCCGGGCGGTCTGCGCCACGCAGGAGCGGATGCGTGCGGGGCAGGCCCGCAAGGTGGTCCTGGCCCGCGACGTGCTGGCCTACCCGGGCGGGCCGCTGGCCACCGGTACGGTCCTGCGGCGCCTGGCCAGCGACTACCCCTCCACCTGGGTCTTCGCCGTCGACCAGATGGTGGGCGCCAGTCCTGAGCTGCTGCTGCGCCTGCGGGATCGACGCCTCATGAGCAGGGTGCTGGCCGGTACGGCCCGCCGGCACGCCGGCGAGGACGCTCTGGCGACCGCGCGTCTGGCCTCCTGGCTGGAGGGCTCGGAGAAGAACAACCGGGAGCATGAGCTGGCCCGGGACTCGGCGATCACGGCGCTGGAGCCGCTGTGCTCGGTGGTGGAGGCCCCAGCCCGTTTCGTCCTGACGCTGCCGAATGTGCTGCACCTGGCCAGTGACGTCACCGGGGTCGTCGCCGGGGACACCGGGGCGCTGGCCCTGGTGGACGCGCTGCACCCGACGGCGGCCGTGTGCGGGACGCCAACCCAGGCGGCGGCGCGCCTCATTGAGGAGGCCGAATCGATGGATCGGGGACGTTACGCCGGGCCCGTGGGCTGGGTGGACTGGCACGGCGAGGGCGAGTGGTGCATCGCGCTGCGCAGCGCCCAGCTGCCCGAAGTGGGCCCCGGACCGCAGTCCCCCGCGAGAGTGTTCGGGGGCGGCGGCATCATGCCGGACTCCGAGCCGGTCGACGAGCTGGCGGAGACGACCGCCAAGATGCGCCCCATGCTGGGGGTGCTGGGCGTACCCGGCTGAGCCCTGCCCGACGAGCCGGCGAGCGAGCGGTTCCCGGAGGCCAATATCCAGGGCAAGGCCGCACAAGCTCTGTTACCGTTCCTTTATGGATTCTTCCCCTGAACAGCCAGTTGAGGGCGAGCCTCAACGTCCCATTGTTCCTCCTGTGGTGTATCTGCCATGCCGCACGCCGGGAGAGTGGGGTGCAGAGGTGGAGATGCGCCGTACGAAGGACGGGCGAACCGCTCTGTTGGCATATACCGCTCTGGACCGACTCGCGGACTGTATGGGACCGCACCAAGCGTGGATCCTGTGTCATACGGACCGACTCCATGAGCTTGAAGCAGACCATCCATACGATGTCATCTACCTTGACATGGCCATGCCCAAGGAACTTTGGCGCGGACCCGAGGACCAGGACGACGGAAGGCTGACCATTGAGTAACAAACAACTGAAGATCGACTACGACGCAGCCCAGAAGGTGAAGACCGGACTCGACAACGCCAAAGAAGATCTCGAGGCGAACGCAGAAACTATGCCCTCTTCAGGAGAGTATGGAGACGGGGAGGTCTACATAGCTTTCGCATTATCGAGTTTTGGTGAAGCATCGGGAGCCTTTGGAATAGCAACCGGGTACGGCTCCACCGCGATCCGCGACGGCGTCAACGCCCTTGGTGAAGTAGACAACGATACAGCAGAAAATATCCGCAAACTCGCAGAGGATATGCCTAATGAGTGATATCTGCCTCGCCGCCATCGACACTCACATCAACGCAAGTCCCGCAAACATTACTGCAGCAGCGGACTGGCTAGGAAAGCTTAAAACAGGATTCGACGAAGCATACTCCAGCCTAGTGAACACTATGTTAGCTCGATCAGAGCTCTCAGGAGAGTTTGGTCGCGCACTTAACGAGTATGTGAACGACCTTCAAAACGGCTGCTGGAATGCATCCAGTGAGTTGAAAACAAGCATCGATGTCATCAACTCTTGGCACGACCAGGTTGTCTGGCGCAAACAGGACATGGCTGGATATCGAGACGACGCCAAGGCTGGAGGCCTCACCGTAACGAGCGATCGCTACATCCAACCGCCGGAGGAAGTCGACAACCCCGGAGAACTCCCCAAGGGGGCCACAGCCAAGCAAAAAAGCACATGGCAAACAGCCCACGACAACTATACTACATACGTTGAAAAAAAGAAGTTATGGAACGACCTCAAATCAGATGCTGACGATACTCGCACGCAATTAACTGACTGGGTAGCGGAGCATATGACGGTCGACCCAGAATCTCCTCGATATGAGATCATATTATCCGGACTAATAAACTCCCACGTCACCGCCTCAGGGATTCTAGGTGAGAATGCTTACTATACCGAAGCTTACGACATGGTGCGAGGCAAGGCAATCGAAGATGCAGCCATGAGGCACTTCGATGCATCAAAGAGCCGAACCAAGTACACTAACTGGAAACCCGACCGGGAAGCAGTCGTTAAACGAACCAATGCGTCCATGCCGGCCAGAGTCAGCAACGCAGATATCGCAGGAAAAGCAAAGAGGTTTGGTTCACGCCTAGGAGTAGGATTGACTCTAGCGATTGCCGGATGGGATATCTATAACGGGAAATCCCCAAGCCAAACTGGAATAGAAACCACCGCAGGCTTGGTAGCTGGATCTGGGATCACCATTGCAGCAGCCGCCCTCTCAGCTCCTGCTTGGTTGACCGTAGGAGCGGTGGTTGCGGGTGGCACCTTAATCGCTTGGGGTGTGGGCGAAGCATACGAAAATTGGGTCCCGCTCCGCACCCGAGAACGCATCGACGAAGGAATTGGGGACACTTGGAGCGTAACAAGCAAAGCCACCCTATGGGGACAGGTGTTTGGATAAACAAGGGAACCTGTTTCCGGCATATCCTCCAGGATTCGAATCGATACCCGCTTCTCCGAGAAAGTTAATCGAGAACACAGTCGCGATTTCGCCACGACCACCGTTTTGATTCTAGGAATTTAGGGAACGCATCCACCTCCAAGTGATCGAATAAATACGTGAAGCACACCTCCGAACCTTACGCCCAACCCTCAACAGGGCTTCGAAACTCGATATACAACTTCCTAATTCAGTCCAGCACTACAACTCACCGGAACCGACAACCAGTCAATCGACCCTGTGTTGATATACACAAACGATGACTGCCACATGAAGCAGGCTATGAACACCTTCATGGAAAGCAAGCAGAACCAGACGAAAAAGGACTTCTCATGCTTTCACTAGCGCGCTACAGCAAACTCATGTCCACGAATAAGGCCGACAATGGTCGCCCGAAAGGATTTCTATTCTATTCCATCATTGCTGGTATGTGCGCGACCGCAGGTTTAACAACACTCCAGCATGAAGACCATACGTTTAGCCTGACCTTCCTTTATGTAGCCGCACTATTCGTTCTCTCTTGTATTTCTCTGTATGTTCTAAGAACAGAAATCACTAAAGGGAGGGGAAGGTGGAGCCAAGGTAACAGTAAAGTAGTTTTAGTAACCACAAGCGCGCTGAGCGGATGGGAATTCGGGTTGATGCTGCTATTCAGCCTTTCCATCGTGGTTGGCATTATCCTATTCTCTCTCGAGCCCCAAAGAGCATGGAAGCCACCCATTCTCCTCATAATTGTGGGTGCATATAGTCTCCTACATCTCATACCGATCCTTAAAGCAGGTGGCCCCACTCGGCGTCGAATCGCCTTGAGCAAGGATGCCGTCGATCTCACCCGGATCGACGGACACACTGACACCATTCCCTGGAAGGCACACCCCATTCTGATCGGAATCCGCCAGGGATACGCCATCATCATCCTCGAAAGCCACCATGGGCTCCGCTACCCCATCAGTTACCTCCCTATGAGCATGCGCCAACTCGAGCGCCTCCTGAACAATTTTTCCACCGACGGCCAGCTCCGCGCCAAGCTCTCGGGACCCGAGGCCCTCAGCACCGTCCTCGCCGTCCTGGAACCCACCGAGGAAGAACGGACCGATGGCTCCTGGACCTGGAGCCGCTAGACAGCACAAACGCCAACGCAAGGATGACCGCCATGAGTTTCCTGACGGGCAAGGCAACCTAACCCATCATTACGCCGGAACGCATCGACAAGAACCGGTATCGGGCACCTCTATTCTTCGGAGCGATCGCTGTGGCCGCAGCCATGTTCAGCATCCCCATGTTTCTCACAGGAAGCACCACCACAG
>CALIZH010000063.1 GCA_938028585.1 uncultured Actinomyces sp.
CATTGACACTCTTGCTTCGTGGGAAGAATCCATCATGGGCCTGTTTGGGACGCTGCCCGCATGGGTGATCACCCTTGCAGGGGCACTGATTATCGGCGCTATTGTTGCCTTGCTCTGGAAACCACGCTCTGCTTCTCTTCCCTCTTCCACACCTTCAGAAGAGCAACAGGACTAACAAGGATTGCCAGTAGCGCAGACGCGACGCGCAGCAGCACTAACATAGTCAGCCGCAGCGCAGTCACGCTAAATAGCGCTCGCAGCACCCCCACTCAGAACATAAAAAAGCAGTGAGCCCGGAGGATTACTCCGGGCTCACTACCGTATGCATCACGCGGATGCATCAACGTCTATTCAGCGCTCGACAATTGCCAGCACGTCGCGTGCAGACAGGATCTGCAGTTCTTCGCCGTCGTACTTGACTTCGGTGCCACCGTAACGGCTGAAGATCACGTGGTCGCCGACCTTGACGTCCACGGGGACGCGGTTGCCGTTGTCGTCAACGCGTCCGGGGCCCACTGCCAGAACTTCGCCTTCCTGCGGCTTTTCCTTAGCGGCATCGGGAATGTACAGACCGGAAGCGGTCTTCTCTTCGCTGTCAACCTGACGGATGACAATACGATCTTCGAGGGGCTTGATGGTGATAGCCATTTCAGCACTCCCTTTCTTCTCATAACGATTAATGTCATCCCGTCCCTGCCGTCGCGGGGGTCAGGTTTGGGATCGCATGTGTGCTTACCCACTCAGTCTAGGGCTCGATTGGCACTCTAGCAAGCTGAGTGCCAATGCTGTCTACCGCCTCCACTCAGCCTCCCACACGCCCCATATCTTTTCTCCAATTCCCTGAAATTCCGCAACAATAGAGACCATGTCCTCCATTGACCCACTCTGTTGCTCCCCCGGACGTGAACTTCTTGCTCAATGGGAAGAAAACGAGGAATACCGTCACCTCTCCCCCATGGAGCTCAGTTTGGCAATCCGTGCGCAAACGGATGACCCGGCCACGGCCTCGGCAATCGCCTCTCAACTGCAGTTACGCACCCAGGCGGAAGGAAAATTCGGCTCTCTTGCGCGCACAATGCTGTGGACGCGCGACGGTTACGAACAAGCAACGCGATGGGTTCTTGCCCGCGAGCACGCCGCGCGCTTCGTCAAAGCCGGAGCGACCCATATCGGAGACCTCGGATGCGGGATCGGCGCAGATTCCCTTGCTTTCGCGCGCGCGGGCATGCAGGTTACCTCCTACGACATCAATGACGAGGCCCTTTCCGCCGCTCGCGAAAACCTTTCCTCTTTCCCCTCCGCTCGCGTTGAGAAACGCGATGTGAGCACGCTGGGTCCTGAAGATTTCGAGGCGGAAGGTTTCGACGCGCTTTTCGCTGACCCCGCGCGTCGAACAGGCAAACAGGGTGGTTCCAAGCGCATTTCTTCGCCCTCGGATTGGTCCCCTTCTTTGGACCGCGTTTTGTCTTGGGCACAGTATGTCCCGCGCTTAGGGGTAAAAGTTGCGCCGGGTATCCCCTACGAACTTATTCCTTCCCAGTTCCACGCGCGATGGACCAGTGTTGATGGAGATCTTCTCGAGGCCGCGCTGTGGTCTCCTTCCCTGGCAAGCGAAGGGGCAGGGCGCTCAGCATGCGTCATCACCCACGATGAGGTCCGTACCCTTGAGGACCCGCAAACACCTTTCGCCGATTCACCTGCCCGGCAGGCAATAGTTGGGCAGCTGGGGAGCTACCTCTACGAGCCGGATTCTGCGGTTATTCGCGCGGGTATGGTTGCAAGGCTCAGTGAAGATCTCGACGCGCATCTAATTAGCGAATCGATTGCCTACCTCAGCGCATCGCAGTTGATCCCCACTCCCTTCGCGGCAATATTCGAAGTCATCGACCAGGTGAACCTGCGCGCAAA
>CALIZH010000064.1 GCA_938028585.1 uncultured Actinomyces sp.
AAGCAGCTCGCGCGATGCGGTGGGCTTACCAGCAGCGAAGAAAATGCAGTCACCGGGCTTGGCGCCAGTGGCCTCGGCGAGGCCAGCGCGCTCAGCTTCAGTAATGTTCTTTGCAACCGGACCGCCAAGGGTGCCTTCCTCATCAAGAGTGACATAAGCAAGTCCCTTGGCCCCACGTGCCTTGGCCCATTCCTGCCACTTGTCGAAGGTGCGGCGAGGCTGAGAACCACCACCGGGCATTACGACAGCACCGACGTAGGGTGCCTGGAAGACTCGGAACGTCGTGTCCTTGAAGTAGTCGGTCAGGTCAACAAGCTGATATCCGAAACGAAGATCAGGCTTATCAGAGCCGTATTTCTCCATCGCGTCCTTGTACGTCATGCGAGGAATCGGGGTCTGGAGATCGTAACCAATGAGGGCCCAGACATTCTTCAAGATCTCTTCTGCAACGGCAATGACGTCGTCCTGATCGACGAAGCTCATTTCAATATCAAGCTGGGTGAACTCCGGCTGACGATCCGCACGGAAGTCTTCGTCACGATAGCAGCGTGCAATCTGGAAGTAACGTTCCATTCCGGCAACCATCAGCATCTGCTTGAAAAGCTGCGGGGACTGCGGTAGCGCATACCAAGAACCGGGTGACAGACGAGCAGGAACAATGAAGTCGCGCGCGCCTTCAGGGGTGGAACGTGTAAGCGTCGGCGTTTCAATTTCGACGAAATCGTGAGCGTAGAGAGTATCGCGAGCAGCGCGCGAAACCTTCGAACGCAGGCGCAGAGCGTACTGCTCGGGTTCACGACGCAGATCAAGATAGCGATACTTCAAACGCGTTTCTTCACCGACGTTGCCTGAATCTTCCGCGTTGGAGGACACCTGGAAAGGAAGCGGCGCAGAAGTATTGAGAATCTCAATATCGTCGCCCATGACTTCAATAGCACCCGTTGCGAGATTCGGGTTCTCGTTGCCTTCAGGACGAGCACAGACCTCTCCGGTCACTTTCAAAACGAACTCGCTGCGCAATTCGTGGGCAACGCGTTCATCGCGAACGACCACCTGCGCAATTCCCGAAGCATCACGGAGATCAATGAATGCGACACCGCCGTGGTCGCGGCGTCGATCGACCCATCCGGTCAGGGTGACGGTTTGGCCGACAAGGTCAAGGCCAAGCGTTCCAATATTGTGAGTGCGAAGCACTGGTTTTCCTTTCGTTGGTACCATCCGCGAGACGAGCGGCGGCACGGACATAATACCCCCATTGCTCCCCCACTCCTCGATCAACGAGTCGACACCTTGAGTTCATTCGTTTGTTCTTATTCACCAATAATTTGCTGTACCAACAATCGACGTGCACCTTTTGTAGACACTGACCAAGGTCTCAGACGAAATATGTAAGGATAATGGCATGTCGCCACATCCTCGAGCTGAGGCATGGTCAAGTGCGGAAAAAGGACTCATGCTCTCCTCCGTCATCTTGATTACGCTTTCCGCTTTTGAATCGCTTGCAACGACCACGATCATGCCGAACGTCGTTGCCTCTTTCCATGCAGACTCTTGGTTCGCAGTTTCTTCGGGTGCTGCTCTGATTACAAACTTGATTGCAAATGTCCTAGCAGGAGGTCTCAGCGATGCGTTGGGCGTCAAAAAGGTGTTTGCCTGGGGATTAGGGCTTTTCTGCGTCGGATTATTAGTAAGTGCTCTCGCTCCCCATATCGCAGTATTCGTTCTCGGTCGGCTCATCCAGGGCCTGGGTGGAGGATTTATCATCGTCCCGCTCTACGTCCTTATCGGAGCAATAGCCACTCCCCTGCACCGTCCACGCTACTTTGCAGCCTTCTCCCTATCTTGGGTCTTCCCTTCCCTCGTAGGACCTGCCCTTGCCGGACTGATCGTGACGCATATCGGATGGAGAGTGGTTTTTGGTGTAGCTCCTCTCCTCGCAGCATTCGGTGCGATTCCCCTTCATTCAGTTCTTAAAAATTTCTCGATCCCATCTCAAGGAGTTGCACCTTCTTTGCGCTTCGTCCGACTGGCGCTAGGCAGCGGTATAGGTGTTTTCCTTTTACAGATTTCGGGCACTTTTACTTCGATCTGGGCAATGGTGCTTGTGGGCTCTGCGGGCCTGACGCTCTCCGCAATAACGCTTCCGCGCCTTCTCCCGCCTGGCTCTTTTACTCTGAAGCGTGGCATCCCAGCACTTGTCGTGACTCGTTTGCTCATGATGGGGGCGGTAACAGGCGCAGAAGTTGTACTGCCTTTACTTCTCCAACGTGTTCAGGGCTGGACTCCGAGTTCAGCCTCACTCGTCGTTACTGCTAGTGCTCTGTCGTGGGCTGCCGGTTCGGTCATCCAATCTCATATCCACGTAGGCACGAGCCGACTAAGGCTCCCACGAATCGGAATGGTCTGTGTTGTCATTGGCCTGGCTCCACTCACAATGCTTCTCCAGACATCCGCCTCTCACTGGCCAATCTTCATCGCCTGGCTCCTTGCTGGGCTTGGTGTTGGCCTCACCCACTCGACGATTTCAGATCTCACGCTAGGGTCAACCGATCCTTCAATGCACGGACGAGCATCCTCGTGGCTTCAGGTTGCCGATTCAGCTGGCGCAGCCGTCGAGCTTGCTTTCGTTTCTCTTGCGCTGGCTCTCTGGTACGCTATCGGTTTCACAGGCCCTATTGCTTATCTCCCCGCAACCTTAATCGCGCTTGCAATTGCTATTGTCGGCCTATTTGCAGCAATGAGAACGCGCGAGGAAGATCTTCTCCCCCGCGCGTCTGCTCAGTGATTTAGTTGGCGCTCAACGTCCGAAGCGGCGTCCCTTCCCCAGCTTCTTCGAGGCCGATTTCCGCTGAGGTTGGGTAGCTCTCCCACCCCTAAAGGAGGACTTTTCGCCAAACTCGCGACTGCCTCGGCGGTCATCGCGACGATGATCATCTCCATGGCCTAAACGGTGCCCACGTCCGCGCTCCGTGCGAGACTTCGCTAAGTCTCGGGAATCTTTTCGTGAAAGCACAGCCTTCCTCGGGGAATGAGCCTTCCCATCGGGTCCCTCATCGACACGGATTCTCAGTGCACGTCCTGAAACATGCGCCTTTGAAATCCGAGCCATGGCATCCGGACGAAGGTCTGTATGAATTTCGACAAGAGAGAAGGTCGGGTAGATATCAATATGACCGATATCTGCACCTGCGATACCACCTTCGCCTGTGATGGCGCCGACAATCGCACCGGGCTTGACGCGGTCCTTCTTGCCCACCTCGATGCGGTAGCGCGTACCAGTCCCAACTGTGTGCCGAGGCGAAGCCCCCTGTTTACGCACCTTGAGCGGGCGGTCGTTGTCGCGGCCTCCCTCAAAGTGAGCACGTGAAAATTCGCCCGATTCGTCAAGTTCTTCCTCGCGGCGGATCTTTCCATTACCGCGACGGTCCTCAGCAATGCGTGCAGCGGGACCTTCATCCCCCACTGCCTGGGCAAGAAGTGCGGCCGCAATATCCTCAATATCCAATGAGGTCGTATCATGGACCTCATCAAGAAGCTGCCGGTAAAGATCAAGTCGTCCACGTTCAATACGCGCGCCAATGGTATCCAAGATTCTGCTGGCTCTGAACTGTGAGACAGCAGCGGGTGAAGGAATCTCGACCTCTTCCATGGGGGTACCGGTAAGCTTCTCGATCTTGCGAAGCCGACCATGTTCCCGAGGCGTGAAGAAGGTCAACGAGCGCCCTTCACGCCCGGCGCGCCCAGTACGTCCAATTCGGTGTACGTAAGCTTCTGCTTCACGGGGAACGTCAAAGTTGACGACCAAACCAATTCGTTCGACATCGAGGCCTCGAGCGGCAACATCGGTTGCAACCAGAACATCGAGGGAACCGTTCTTGAGACGTTCCACCATGCGTTCGCGTTCGGTCTGAGCAACATCTCCCGAAATACCTGCGGCCTTAAACCCTCGCGAGTTCAGTTCTAGAGCAATTTCCTCAACATCCAGACGCGTACGGACGAAGACAATTGCAGCATCAGATTCTTGTGCGCTCTGGTGTTGAGCTCGAGTAGCAAGAACACGCGAAAGCGCACCAATCTTGTGCTTGTAAGGAACGACAGCATAGGTTTGGTGAATCGTATCAACCGTTGAAGACTCTTCAGAAACGGCAATCTTCAGAGGATCCTTCAAATGCGTTTGCGCAATCTTTTCAATTGCGGCTGGCATGGTTGCAGAAAAGAGGGCGGTCAAACGATCATCAGGAACTGAGGCGGTAATAGTCTCAACGTCCTCTGCAAAGCCCATACGGAGCATTTCATCTGCTTCGTCAAGCACCAACATAACGACGTTGCTGAGATCCAACGCGCCTTTCTCAATGAGGTCGATCACGCGGCCGGGAGTACCGACAACGACCTGCGCACCGCGCTTAAGCGCGCCGATCTGAGGACCGTAGGCAGAGCCCCCATAGACGGGCACGACGTCGATATCGCGGGTCTGAGCGGCAAAATCGGAAATCGCTTGAGCGGACTGCATGGCCAGTTCGCGCGTAGGTGCAAGAACAAGTGCCTGCACATGGCGTTGCTCTGAATCAATCAAAGCTAAGAGCGGCAGGCCAAAGGCCGCGGTCTTTCCAGTTCCCGTCTGAGCAATTCCAACGACATCATGGAAGTCAAGAAGCGCTGGGATTGCCTCAGCCTGGATAGGGGTTGGAACCTCATAGCCCATGTTGGTGATGGCTTTGAGGAGATCATCGGGCAGTCCAAGATCTGCGAAAGTAGTCTCGGTAGCGTTTTCGGGTGCAGTGGACACAGTTTTCCTTACAATTAGCGTCGCTCAGGGTCGACTTCACGGATGAAGCGCGACCCCACACCGTTTTCACCGCCGAGGCTATGCTCGACCACCATTGGGTAGCGCCTCGTTGCCTAGCAAGGCTATCAGGTCAATGCTCCAGAAACAGTAGTGCCTTCGGTGAGATCGCACACCGAAGGCACTAAAACAACTTAGAAATCCGTTTCATCCGTAGGTCGGATCGCCGGACGCACATCATCTTCAGGAGGTTGCCAACTGTAGATGTCAGCCTCTACCTGTTCACCTGAGCGAATGTCCTTCACCGTATCAGCGCTTCCATCCGAACCGGGGAACCATACGAATGGGATTCCTCGTTTATCAGCGAACTTAATTTGCTTGCCGAATTTTGCGGCGCTAGGTGCCACATCGGTAGGAATACCGCGCCTGCGCAAGATGGTTGCCAAGGCATTGCAGTGCCTGCGCTCTGACTCATCAGCTACGGCAATAACGACACAGGTCGGTACCTTTCGCGAAGCGGAAACCATATCCTGCGAAAGAATTCGCGAAACGAGACGAGAAACACCAATCGAGAGTCCTACTCCCGGGTAGGTCCGCTTCCCATCCTTGGCAAGTGAGTCATAGCGCCCACCGGAGCAAATGGAGCCGAGATCCTCATGGCCCACAATTTCGCTTTCGTAAACCGAACCGGTGTAATAGTCGAGGCCACGAGCAATCTTGAGGTCAGCGATGATGACTCCCGGCATTGCAGCATTTGCCTCGTCAACAAGAGCACAAAGCTCAGTGATCCCTTGATCAAGAGTTTCACTGGAAACACCTAAAGCAGCAACTTCCTGCTGAAGACGTGAAGCATCTTCGGTACGAATCTTTGCCATGCGTAGAAGAACGTCGATCTGCTCTAGGTTCAACCCTGCCTCAGCCAGTTCTTCCCTCACGCCCTCTGGACCGATCTTGTCGAGCTTGTCCAGTCCCCGAAGTGCCGATTCAACATCACTCACTCCAATGCCTTCACAAATTCCCTGAACGACCTTGCGGTTATTCACGAGAACATGAACAGGCGGGATCGGTAAAGACATCAAGGCCTCGGCCATGACAAGAGGAAGATCAACTTCGTAGTGGAAGGGCAACTCCCCCAACCCAACGACATCGATATCAGCCTGAGTAAACTCACGGAAACGCCCATCCTGCGGGCGTTCTCCGCGCCATACCTTCTGAATCTGGTAACGCTTGAAGGGGAAATCCAGCTCGTTTGCGTTCTCAATGACGTATCTTGCGAAGGGGACGGTTAAGTCAAAGTGAAGGCCCATCTGGCGTTCTTTGGAAGAGCGCTGTCCCTCATCTTTCAGTGCCTGTAAGCGATCCAGAACATAGATCTCTTTCGAGGTTTCGCCCTTGGATTGAAGCTGTTCAAGTGTTTCAACCGCTCGAGTTTCGATACCCGCAAATCCATGGAGCTCAAATACAGAACGGATGTGATCAAGAATCGCTTGTTCAACGATGCGGCCCTGTGGGAGCCACTCGGGAAATCCTGAAAGTGAAGTACGTGCCATAATCCCTATTCTTTCACGGAGGAGCTCAGCTGTCGGCCCGAGCCACGGGTACGACGAGAGAGAAATTAACCGATGTTCTTCGCGCGACGTAGATAGGCATTATTCGCCAATTCATCACCCATCGTCGTCGCTACAGAGTGCCCGGGGAAAAGAATCGTCTGCGGATCAATCACATTTGCAAGGGTTCGCAAAGTATGTCGCATTTGGGTCTCGTCACCGCCGGGCATATCAGTTCGTCCTACTGAACCGGCAAAAATAACGTCGCCACTGAGCGCCCACGGAACAACAACCCCAGTGTCTAGAGCGCGCACGCCATTCCAATAGACAGTGAGTACCGAGGCTCCCAAGAATAGCGCCGAGCCTTCAGTATGCCCGGGAGCTGGGACCATGCGGAGAACAAGACCAGGAACATACTCAAAGGAGTCGACCGGGCATTCCTTGATCACCGAGGGCTTACGCCATCCTTCATTCACTTCTTCCGGAAGCGGGAGCGAAACGTAGGATGCTGGATCATCAAGGCGGTATGCGTCCGGTCCGGGGATCCAGACAGGTGCAGGCCCCTTAGGTGCCCAAGACGCAACCTCAGCGCAGTCCCACACGTGGTCAGCATGACCATGCGTCGCTAAAACGGCACCAACGTATGCTCCGTCTTCCTCGAGCGCCCGACGAATTTCTTCACGTACGCCGAAAGAAGGATCGACAACAAGCGCTCCCACTTGCCCGTCTCCCTGAGACTGCGGCGTAATCACACAGCAATTCGCGCCATAGAAGGGAGTGGGGATGACGTGGATTCGAATGTTTTCGTTCACGACAGCGACGAGGAAATCTGATCGAACCAAGCCTGCTTCGTTTCCAGTGCCTGCGTCAGCTCGCGAACCTTCGCCTCATCAGCCGAGGCCTTCGCTTGTTCAAGGTCAGCGCGCAACTGGTCGAGCTGGTCTTCAAGCTGACCAAGCATTCCCGTGGCACGAGCACGAGTCTCAGGATTCGTGCGACGCCATTCAGCTTCTTCAGCCTTACGAAGCTCATCTTCAACTGCACGAAGCCGGGCTTCGATCTTACGGAAGTGCTCTGAAGGAACACGACCAATCTCAGCCCAACGATCTTGAATTGACCTCAGAGCAGACTTGGCCTCTTCGTGGTCAGTGATTGGCAGAAGCGCTTCAGCTTCCTTCAGGAGTTCTTCTTTCGCGCTCAGGTTCGCCTGGTACTCAGAATCAACGGCAAGATCGTTGCGGTGACGCGCATCGAAGAATGCCTGCTGGGCAGCGCGGAAACGCGTCCACAGTGCATCATCTTCACGGCGAGAAGCACGCGGTGCGCGCTTCCATTGCTCCATCAATTCACGGAAGGCATTGGAGGTTTCACCCCAATTGGTTGAGTCCTTCAGGGCTTCAGCACGCGCAATAATTTCTTCCTTGACGCGCTTTGCCTGTCCTTGTCGCTCATCGAGCTCAGAGAAATACTGCCGACGACGACGATCAAATTGCGTACGGGTCGCAGAGAAGCGCTTCCACAGTTCATCTTCTGCGGCCTTATCCAAGCGCGGTCCCCGACGCTGGAGTTGCTTCCATTCTTCTAGCAGATCGCGCAGGATCTGTCCTGACTGCTTCCAGTGGATCTTACTGGATTCTTTAGCAAGGATTGCCTCCGCGCGCTCAACAAGAGCAGTGCGCTCTTCCAGAGCGTGTTCCTTTGCGAGGCGACGTTCTTCCTTCGCTTCTTCCTTACGAGCTTGCGCCCTTTCCTCTACTGCCTGGACGCGCGTGCGCAGTGCAGGAAGATCACCAATAGCGTTGGGCTGTTCAACAGCATCCTTGAGAGTGGCAAGAGTCTGGTCGATCTCCTTCGGACCAAGGCTTGCTAGACGGTCTTCGAAGAGCTTAATCGTCGCTTCGAGGTCCGCGTAGCGACGCGTGTAGAGCGCGAAAGGATCCGATGGAAGGCCCTCGGGGAAGGATCCGATCATTCGCTCAGTATCACCGTCTTGAACCCACACATTTCCCTGGGAATCAATTCGACCAAAATCGATCGAAAGCTCGGTCGTTGCGACCGGTTCGACAGTACGTGCAGCGGCGACTTCAGGCTCAGCGGCCTGGGTTTCAGGCGAAGTAGTCACGATATTCCTTCGAGGTTGGGACAGTTTCCCATCCGACGCGATGCATGGATTTTCCACACAGGCATACCTTCAGCGGTACATGCTCCATCCTAAAGGAAACAACCGCCAATCTCATAAAAAATAGGCTGACGTCTCACAAGGTTGCCTCAAAATGAGACAGCGTTACTAACTTGCAGAGGTCGAAACACGCACTGCCTCGAAGACCCCATCCACACGCCGGAGCGCGGCAAGGACCGCATTCAAATGGCTCATTTCAGCCAAATGGAAGCTAAACCGCGCAGTAGCCACCTGGTCTCGCGTTGAAACAGTAGACGCAGAGACGATATTGACTCGATATTCAGTCATAACTTTCGTCAGATCTGCAAGCAACCCGGGACGGTCCAGAGCTTTCGTCTGAATTTGAACGAGATACTGTGCTTGAGAATGCTCACTACTCCACGAAACCTGTACAAAACGCTCCGGATGCAGACCTTCAAGGCGTACGGCGTTGGGGCATGAGCGCTGGTGGACAGAAACGCCTTGACCGCGGGTAATAAAACCGACGATGTCATCACCGGGAACTGGTGTGCAGCACCGCGCAAGTTTCACCCACACGTCATTAGCGTTCATACCATCAACGCTCACGCCTTGTCCCTTAGCGCTGAGTTCAGGCGCTGAATGAAGGTGAGCACCCGGGGTGACTGCCTCGGATAGGGTTTCTTCGGTGCCATCTCCCCCACCGAGATTTTCAACAAGCTTCGAGACAATATTCTGCGCAGAAATATGGCCATCACCAACGGCTGCGTACAGACCCGAAATATCTGGGTACCCCAGCGATGTCGCGACTGAAAGAACAGAATCATGGTTCATCAGACGCTGCAAAGGCAAGTTTTGTTTGCGCATGGCGCGCGCAATACTTTCCTTACCCGCCTCGACTGCTTCTTCTTTTCGTTCCCGAGAAAACCATGCTTTGATCTTTGACCGAGCACGCGGCGAAGCAACAAAAGCAAGCCAGTCGCGCGAAGGAGCAGCTTTATCCGACTTTGAAGTAACGACTTCAACGGTTTGCCCAGACTCCAGTCGAGTATTAAGCGGAACGAGGCGGCCGTTGACCTTCGCGCCTACAGTCCGATTTCCCACCTCAGTGTGCACAGAGTATGCAAAGTCTACGGGAGTTGCCCCGCGCGGAAGTACAACCACTTCTCCCTTAGGCGTGAAGACATAGACTTCGTCACCAGAAATCTCATATCGAAGCGAATCAAGGAATTCTTCGGGATCCCCTGTTTCGCGTTCCATATCAACCAGTGCGCGCAACCAGTTCATCTGTTCATCAGCGCTCATCCGGTCAGAATCTAACGAGTTAGCATTCGGATTCTGCTTGTATTTCCAGTGTGCAGCGACGCCATGTTCTGCATGTTCATGCATCTCATAGGTCCGAATCTGAATTTCAACTGGTTTGCCACCCGGGCCGATCACCGTTGTGTGCAGCGACTGATAGAAGTTGAACTTCGGCATCGCAATGTAGTCTTTGAAGCGCCCCGGAATTGGATTCCACCTTCCGTGAAGAGCCCCTAGAACCGCATAGCAGTCACGGACGGTTTCGACCAAGACGCGCACTGCGACAAGATCAAAGATCTCATCAAATGCCTTATTGCGGACGATCATCTTCTGATAAATCGAATAGTGATTCTTAGGGCGCCCGGTCACCGTTCCCTGTGTACCCGAGCGTCGCAGATCTTCTTCGATCTGAGAAATTACTTCTCGTAAGTAAAGATCGCGCTCAGGTGCTCGTTCCGCAACCAGATGATCAATCTCTTCATAAATTTCGGGATAAAGGATCTTGAAAGAGCGCTCTTCCAGTTCCCATTTGATCATATTCATCCCGAGGCGGTGCGCTAGGGGTGCGTAGATCTCAAGAGTTTCCCGCGCCTTCTTCTTCGCTGATTCGACAGGGACAAAACGCCAGGTACGGGCGTTGTGAAGACGATCGGCAAGTTTAATGAGGAGCACTCGAATATCGCGGCTCATCGCGATAATCATCTTGCGCAGAGTTTCGGACTGCGCGCGTTCGCCGTAACGAATCTTATCGAGTTTGGTGACCCCATCGACCAACTGAGCAATAGCCGGGCCAAAATCAGCTGTGAGCTGCTCAAGACTGTAGTCGGTATCTTCAACCGTATCGTGAAGAAGAGCTGCAGCGAGCGTAGGTGAAGTCATTCCAACTTCAGCCAAGATTGTCGCAACTGCAACGGGGTGAGTGATGTACGGTTCGCCGCTCTTACGCATCTGACCGCGATGTGCTTTCTCAGCCGTCGCATAGGCGCGCTCAATCAGAGAAACATCCGCTTTGGGATGGTTGGCGCGAAGGGCACGAACCAAAGGCTCAATCTCTGGCGTCGTCATCTTCGAACGAGCACCGAACCACACCAGGCCTGAACGCACGCGTGACCCGGCCGCAGGTGGCCGGGTCACACTGTCATTTTGCTCACTCATTCCTCAATGATACAAGCGATCAGTGTGAATGAAAGTCGCAAATTAGAAAACGACAGCAGTTTCAACCTTAACCTGAGGTTCAAGCTTGGAACGTCCGCCAAGAGCTTCAAGTTCCAAAAGAATTGCGACGGCCTCTACCTTCGCACCACACTGCTCGAGAAGCCTGACAGAAGCTGCTGCCGTTCCGCCTGTAGCCAAGACGTCATCAACAACTAAGACACGCGCGCCTTCTTCAACGAGGCCCGGATTAAGCTCCATCCGAGCCTTACCGTATTCAAGCTCGTAATCAATGCCGATTACCGGACCGGGAAGCTTCCCTCCCTTACGCACAGTGATCATTCCGATGCCGAGCGCGGTCGCCAAAGGTGCAGCAAGGATAAAACCACGAGATTCCAGACCTGCAACCGCGTCGATACGCCCGCGGTAGTGGTCAGCCAGCAAGCGAATCAATTCCGCGAAGGCGTTGCCATCCGCCAAAAGAGGCGTGATATCGCGGAAAAGTACGCCTTCCTCAGGGAAGTCTTGTACTTCGCGGAGATGGGTGCGGACAAGTTCGCTAACTTCTGCTCCGAGCTCTGCGCTCATCAGCGGGCCTTCTTCCTCTTAGGTTGGGCTTCATTTCCAAGGCGACGACCAGGCTGGACCGGTGCCACACGTACATCGTCACCGGTATGACCTTCGCGTTCGCGTCGCTTCGCGACCAAAGCATCGTGTTCTTTGGTTGACGAACGGCGTTCTTCCAGCATAACCAACAACGGCGAAGCAATGAAGATCGAGGAATATGTTCCGACGATCATACCGACGAACAGAGCAAGAGAAATGTCGGTCAATGTGCCTGCGCCCAGAAGAATCGAACCGATGACAAGAATTGAGCCAACCGGAAGCAAAGCCACGATCGAGGTATTGAGCGAACGCACCATTGTCTGGTTCACAGCAAGGTTGACCATGTCGCCAAAGGTGTAGCGATTTTGATCGTTAATACCCTTCGTGAGTTCTCGAACCTTATCGAACACCACGACGGTGTCATAGAGCGAATAACCCAAAATCGTCAGGAAGCCGATAACTGTTGCTGGCGAGACCTCGACACGAGTAACTGCGAAGAAACCAAGGGTCGTCGCAATATCGTGGAAGAGTGCGAAAATCGCAGCAACGGACATCGTCCAGGATCTGAAGTATGCAGCCATTAGCACTGCGACAAGCGTCAAGAAGATCACAAGCGATTGCGCAGCTTTAGCAGTAACATCGCGTCCCCAGGAAGGACCAATAGATGCAGACTGTACGTCCTTCGCATCGACCTTGTAGGCGCTTGCAAGTGCCTCACGAACCTCGAGTGTCTTTTGTGAATCCAAGGATTCAGTCTGAACACGGATGCCATCAACACCGACAGAGGAGACGCGAACTTCAGAAGCCAAGTTTCCCTTCTGAATCGCATCGTATGCGGGCTGCTGGGAAGTCTCAGAAAGCCCCGTCAAAGTGAATTGCGAACCACCGGTGAATTCGAATGACCGGTTAAGACCAAAAATTCCAATAAGAATCGCGCAAATGACGATCACAGCTAGGGCCGCGCGGACAAAAATCCGACGCTTCGGGACAATCCGGTAGGACTTCTCGCCCGAATAAAGGGCATTACCCCACTGGGCATAACTCATCATTGTTCTTCTCCTGCCTGCTCGGAAGAAGTGTTGTCCTCGGCTTCTTGACTCTCCTGTTCGGCCAGACGTGCTGCACGCTTACGTTCTGCCAGAGAGAGCGGCTGGCCTTCAGCATTGGTCTCGGGAGTACTGCTGGCAGAACCAGCACCCGAAACAACCACGCGGCCTCGGCCGGCATAGGTAACCGCCGAACGGGCACCGAGGTGCTCGGGATCAAGTCCAGAGAGCTTATGTCCCCCACCGAAGAACTCGGTACGGATGAGCAACTCCATCATCGGGTGTGTGAAGAGGAAGATCACGATCAGGTCGACAACTGTTGTCACGCCAAGGGTGAATGCGAAGCCCTGAACGCCGCCAACGGCCAAGATGTAAAGAACCACTGCGGCAACAAGGTTAACCGCATCCGAAACCAAAATGGTTCGCTTGGCACGATCCCAACCTTCATCGACAGCGGCGCTCAGCGGACGACCATCACGCACTTCATCTCGAATACGCTCGAAATACACGATGAAGGAGTCTGCAGTCACACCGACTGAAACGATCAAACCGGCGATACCCGCAAGCGACAGGCGGTATCCAACTGCCCACGACAAGACCGTGATTACCAGGTAGGTCAAGCACCCCGCGACGACAAGGGAGCCAGCGGAGATGATTGCCAGGCCTCGGTACTGCCAAATCATGTAGAGGACAACAAGGACCAGACCAACCAAGCCTGCCCAAAGGCCCTTCTCCAAGTGTTCGGAGCCAAGGGTTGCCGAAATCTGCTGCTCAGATTGGACCTCGAAGTTCAACGGGAGCGAACCGAAGCTCAGCTGGTTAGCAAGCGCAGCAGCACTCTTTGCAGTGAAGTTACCGGTAATCTGTGCGGTACCCGTTGGAATTTCGGCATTCATCGACGGCGCAGTAATCACTTGGCCGTCCAAAACAACGGCGAAGTGGTTCCGATCCGGCTTGCCGTAGTTCTTCCCGCTCTGGGTGTCATTGCGCAGATCGTAAAGACGCTTTGAAGCCTCGGCAAACTGCTTGGTTCCCTCAGCGTTAAAGGTCAGATCAACTCCCCACTCACCAGTGGAGTGCCCCTGAGAGTTCATGACCATTCCAGCAGTAGCTTTGGAGAGCTCCGAACCTGAAACGTCAACGGGACCCAGCAGGTACTTAATCTGTCCGTTTGAATCACATGCAGCATAGGGCTTATCGGCAGGCGCTTCGATGCGGCCGCCGCGGCCGGTCGTGCAATCAAGAGTGTACAGATCGAAGAGCGCTTGCTCCGTCGCCCACTTCAGGTCTGAGTTGTTCTCAGGCTGCTCAGTGGGAGTATCCGAGAGCTGACCATCCTTATTCTGATCGGCCAGTTCTTTTGCTCGCTCAGGGCTCAGCGCGGTGCTGACAGTTGAGGGGCTTGCCGAGGCCGAGGGAGATGCAGATTCGCTAGGCGCGGCAGACTCGGACGCTGAGGGCGTTGAGCTTGCCGAGGCCTCAGGATTGTTCACCTGCGTCTGGTTACTAGAATCGGTCGCGCTCGGGGTCGGGTTACTTTGCGGCTGAGTGGCGGGAAGCATTGCTAGAACCGGACGTAAATTCATCTGAGAGGACGAGCGGATCAGGTTCAGAGTTTCCTGCGAAGGAGTACCTGGAATCGACACCGAGATATTCGAGGAGCCCAGGGAAGAGATCTCGGACTCGGACACACCTGAGGCATCGATACGCTGACGAATGATATTGATCGCCTCGGTAATGTCGTTCTCAGTAACCTCGCGATCCACCCCTCCAGAAGCAACCGGAGTCAGGATCAACTGCGTACCACCCTGCAAGTCCAAAGCAAGCGAAGGAGTATATGAAGCACCTTTATTCGTCAGTTTTCCGACAACAAGAGATGCTGTACCAAGAACAAAAATAAAGATCAGAGTAAATAGAGCGCGCCAAGGATGGCGCTTTTGAGTCGTCACGATGGTCTACCTTTAGTTCCCCTCGGGATCACTTCGTCTCGGCCGAGTCGTCCTGCGAATCCAAGCCAAGAACCGGCTCTTCTTCAGACTCGCCAGAAGCGTCGTCTTTCTCTGCATCAGTGCTCTGGAACGGAAGTTCCTCAGCCACGTCCAAAATTGCCCGCTGATCCCAATAAGTCTCGTGGCCACCGGGGGTCTCAAGAATGACGATCTCACCATCTTGGTCAACGAAACGACCCCAGAATCCAGAGCGCAGACGAACCCACGCGCCGGGGACCATCATTTCCTTGCGACGTTCTTCAGCCTTCTTTTCCTGTTCAGCCATGCGCTTTCGAGCGCGACTATTAAAAATAAACATGACGACAAGCACCAGGCCGGCGAAAATCAGGAACGGTGTATTCACGATCTATCTTTCTTCTTGGGGCAGGAATGCATGAAAGCTATCCGCATACAGTGTAATAGGAAGCAGCGCATTTGGGTGACATCCCAATATAAAAACGAGATTACTCAAAGAGAGCAGATTCAGCCGGCGGCGTTAAACCAAGGTGTTTCCATGCTTTAGCAGTTGCCATCCGACCGCGTGTCGTCCTCAGGATGAAACCTTCACGAACCAAATAGGGCTCTGCGACCGTCTCAACGGTTTCTGCTTCCTCGCCAACAGTCACTGCAAGGGTGGTGAGCCCAACCGGCCCTCCCGCAAATCGGCGGCACATTGCGTCAAGAACAGCACGGTCCAGACGGTCCAGGCCAAAAGCATCAACCTCAAAGAGCTCAAGAGCACCTCGCGCAGCGTCAAGCGTGAGCTGACCATTGCCTCGAACTTGGGCATAATCAACGACACGACGCAGCAACCTATTGGCAATTCGAGGAGTTCCCCTGGAACGAGACGCGATTTCATGGGCTGCTTTCGCATCAATAGGAGTTGAGAGAAGCTCTGCAGATCGCCGAACAACCATTTCAAGGTCTTCCGTCGAGTAAAACTCGAGATGAGCGGTAAAACCAAAGCGATCACGAAGCGGCGCTGGAAGAAGGCCAGAACGAGTTGTCGCACCAACAACAGTAAAAGGCGGTAGGGTCAGCGGAATCGACGTCGCTCCCGGACCTTTGCCAACGACAACATCGACTCGGAAGTCCTCCATTGCGAGGTAAAGCATTTCCTCAGCGGTACGGGCAAGACGATGAATCTCATCAATGAAGAGAACATCGCCTTCCTGCAGCCCGGATAAAATTGCGGCTAAATCACCAGCATGCTGAATCGCTGGTCCTGAAGTGAGGCGCAGAGATGTCCCCATTTCAGCAGCGATGATCATTGCCAGTGTCGTCTTGCCCAGCCCAGGCGGTCCCGCCAGTAGTACGTGATCGGCGCTCGCGCCACGAGCCCGCGCAGCATCCAGCACTAACTGAAGCTGATCACGAACAACTTTCTGACCAACAAATTCACTCAAACGCTTGGGGCGAAGAGCAGCCTCAGCAGCCCTCTCAAGTTCTCCCGCGTCTGGCGCGACAATGTTAACGGAGGCCTCGAACTCATCGGCCATTTGCGCCTCCCAACTTAATCAATGCTGCGCGTAGGAGATCCGAAGCGTTGAGACCATTTCCGCCCAGCTCGGCAAGCGCAGCGTCTGCCTTTGCATCGTTCCATCCCAAGCCAATCAATGCTGCCTTCACCTCTGCTTCGACCACTCCCGACATCGGTGCCGAGGCCTGAGGAAGTTCAGCCGGCACTCCGAGCTTATCGCCCAGCTCCACAAGCATGCGCGAGGCAACCTTCTTGCCAACTCCGGGAATCCTGGCCAGAGCTGCGGTATCTTGATCTGCCACAGCACGCCGTAGATCATTCGGGGTGAAAACAGAAAGAGCCGCCAGGCCAATCCTGGGGCCGATACCGCTGACTGACATGAGGATTTCAAATACTTCGCGCTCTTCTTCAGTCTTGAACCCGTAGAGCGTTAAAGAATCTTCACGAACAATCAGATGGGTATAGAGCTCAACATCATCACCTTTGTGGAGCTCACTAGCAAAAGGTGGAGTCACGAAGACCTGAAAGCCGATGCCTCCGTGGACAACAACGACATCACCCACACCGATGCGTGCGATGCTGCCGAGAACTCGGGAAATCATGCTTTCTCCTCAACAATGCTCTTGATGGGACCGAACATACGTACGATACCCTAGCTGCGTCGACGACGGGGGTCGACCGCGCCGGTTCGGCGCTGCGCAGCTTGAGCCTCTGCCCACATTTGTTGTGCCGGAGTCAGGCGCCCCCTAGCCGAAAGCTTCCCTGACTGAGAAACTGCAACTGTAGAGTCTCCCCTAGCTCCAAGCAGCCCAGTCCCTCGCCATGCATGGCAGATTGCGATAGCTAATGAGTCAGCGGCATCAGCGGGCTTCGGGGGTTTATCCAACCCCAGAATACGAGCAACCATGTGCTGAACCTGCGCCTTATCAGCATTACCATTCCCCGTCACTGCACTTTTAACTTCTGAAGGAGTATGTATTGCCATGGGAAGTCTAGCCCGTCCTGCAGCTGCAAGTGCAACTCCCATAACCTGCATAGTCGTCGAAACCGAACGAAGATTGTCCTGAGCGAAAACCTGTTCGATGGCAACGACCTCAGGTTCGTATAGGGAGATCACATGATCAATCGCATCGGCGATCTTGGCTAAGCGAAAATGCTGGGCAAGTTCGGTTGAAGACCGGGCAACTCCGACAAAAACCATCGATGCGCGCCGAGAGGCATCGACGTCAACAACGCCCAAACCACAGCGCGTAATACCCGGGTCAATTCCCAAAACTCGCATGATTAAGATTCCCGCTGAACCATCCGCGTAAAGAGCTCGTGAAAGCGCCAGTCCGTGCCGATCTCGGGGTGGAAAGAGGTTGCGAGTGACTGACCACTGCGGACAGCAACAATTGGACCATCGGGAGTATTTCCAGCACGCGCGAGCACGTCGACAGACTCACCCACTGACTCAACCCAAGGCGCCCTAATAAAGACGGCGGGGAAAGGCTTCCCCTCGATGCCTTTAATATCAAGCTCTTCTTCGTAGGAGTCCACCTGACGACCAAAGGCATTCCGACGCACAACCATGTCGATGGCGCCAAATGAACGCTGGTCATCCCTGCCATCAAGAATCGTCGTCGCAAGCATGATCATTCCCGCGCATGTCCCATAGACCGGCATTCCGTTTGATATCTGCTCAGCTAGCTGATCAAAAATGCCGAATGAAAGCAGCAGATTGGACATTGTTGTCGATTCGCCGCCAGGGATGACCAAACCGTCAACTGACGCGAGTTCCTCGCTACGTCGCACTAGGACAGCGCGGGCGCCGGATTCTTCCAGCGCCCGCACATGTTCGGCGACATCACCCTGAAGGGCGAGAATGCCAATATTTACCATCCGCGTTCAGCCAATCGATGGTCGACGGGAAGGTCGTCGACATTAATACCGACCATTGCTTCACCAAGGCCACGCGAGACTTCTGCAATAACCGAAGGATCATCGTAGAAAGTCGTTGCCTTGACGATAGCGGCCGCACGCTTCGCAGGATCACCCGACTTGAAAATGCCGGAGCCAACAAAGACGCCTTCGGCACCAAGCTGCATCATCATCGCAGCGTCGGCAGGGGTGGCAATACCACCGGCCGTGAAGAGCACGACGGGGAGGCGGCCCTCGCGGGCGACCTCGGCGACGAGCTCGTAGGGTGCCTGAAGTTCCTTGGCCGCGACGTAGAGCTCATCCTCGGGCAGGGATGTCAGGCGGCGAATCTCGTCGCGAATCTTGCGCATGTGCGTGGTCGCGTTGGAGACGTCGCCGGTGCCGGCCTCACCCT
>CALIZH010000065.1 GCA_938028585.1 uncultured Actinomyces sp.
AATCATGGCCGAGGCACGCGCAAAGAGGATGTCTCCTGCAAGAATCGCGCGGTTATTGCCCCACAGGTGCTGAGCCGAGGGAACACCCCTGCGGGTGGGCGCAGAATCCATGACATCGTCGTGGTAGAGCGAGGCCAGGTGCGTCAGTTCGATACCCGTTGCTGCTGTGAGGACTTCGTTGCTCAGCGCGCGCTCGGGATCACCAAACTGCGCGGCAACCAAGGTCAGCAGGGGGCGCATACGCTTGCCACCGGCCTGGGCCAAGTGAGACGTCAATTCTGTAACCAGGTCCCGAGAGTGGGACACGGCCTGGTGCAAACGGTCCTCAACGGCCTCGAGGCCCGGAAGAATTCGGGCCTCGAGATCAGGAACGTGTAAGTCGATTACGGCGCTCACGGGAGAAGCACAACCACCTGATTGAGTAGAGACAGAACCGGACTCGGGAAGAGCCCCAGTGCAATCGTACCCACAGCACACACGGTAATGGCAACACCTGTGAAACCTTCGGAGCGAACAACCGCAACGTCTTCACGTGGCTCCGAGAAGAACATCACGCGAACCAGACGGAAGTAGTAGAAGGCGGTGACCGCCGAGCATGCCAGTGCAAGCGCAACAAGCCAGGCATTTCCAGCTGCGAAAGCATCCGAGAAAACGACGAACTTCGCAATGAAACCGCCGGTGAAGGGGATGCCCGCGAAAGACAGCAGGAAGATCAGCATTGCCGAGGCCAGGGCTGGGTTGGTCTTTCCAAGTCCCGCCCAGCGACGCAGATCCGTTACTTCCCCACCGATGGTGTCCTGATCGTCGCGCGAACGCACCAGGGTAATCACCCCGAAAGCACCGATGGTTGCAACCGCATAGGCCAGAACGTAGAAGAGAACGTGTCCTGCGGAGTAGCGGAGCAGCGAGATCACACCCATGAGGATGAAGCCCGCGTGCGCGATCGAGGAGTAGGCAAGCATGCGCTTGACATCCATCTGGACGACACCGGCGAAAGTACCCACCAGCATGGTCAAGATGATGACAACAACCATGATCGGGATAAGGCTCCACTGCAGGGGTGCTGCCACGACCTGGAAGAAACGAAGCATCGCGGCAAAGGCCGCAAGCTTCACGGCAGCAGCCATGAAGCCGGTGACCGGAGTCGGCGCGCCTGTGTAGACATCAGGAGTCCACGCGTGGAAGGGAGCGGCACCGATCTTGAAAAGCAGGCCGACCATGACCATGACCGTGCCCATGAGCAGAAGAATCTGCATTCCAGCGGTCTGAGCTGTGGGAGTCGCCGCATTGGAGATCAGCAGTGAACCTGAGTAACCGTAAAGGAAGGCGGAACCCATGAGCATAAAGCCAGAGGAGAAGGCACCCAAGATGAAGTACTTCAGGGCAGCTTCCTGCGAGAGCTGACGGCGACGGCGTGCCGTTGCGGCCAGGATGTACAGCGGCAAAGACATGACTTCCAGAGCCACGAAGAGCGCGATGTAGGAGTTCGCCGCGGGGAAGATCATCATGCCGCCGGTGGAGAAGAGCACCAGAGCAAACATTTCCGAACGCTGGTAGCCCTTTGAATCGGAACGCTCTTCATCGGAGGAACCGGGACGATCCGAAGGCTGGCCGGCGAAAGCACCGTCTCCGGCCTCGGAACGATCGGCAATAACCAGAACGGCGAAGAAGGCGATCAGGACCAAGATTCCTTGAGCTGCAACCGTCAAAGGATCTTCAATGTACTCCCCCAGGGACTGAGGAGATCCAAGAACGGCAGCCCAACGCATCACCAGAGCGACTGCGGAAGCGATCAGAGCGACGACGGCAATTCCGAAGACCGAGGCACGGCGCGCACGTACCGGCACGAAGGACTCGGCCAGTACCGCAAGGATGCCGCCGCAGAGAACGCACAGAACCGGCGCAAGCGCGGCCCACGAAATCTCGGGGACCGTAAAGTTAACGGCCGTTGCAACAGAATTCACTGTGCGCTCCCTTCACTCAGAGTTGCGGTCGCAGCGGTGAGGAGATGTGAACCCTCATCGGCGATGGGTGCCAGAGCAGAAACCAGAGGCGCCGCCCAAATACCCAGAACAAGCATTGCAATGACCAGCGGGGTCATAACGGTCTTTTCACGCCCGTTCAGATCAGCAATATGCTTCTTATCCTCTCGCGGAGGACCGGTGAAGACTCGCTGGTAGGGCATGAGCATGTACAGCGCGGCCAGGACCACTCCCAGCACTGCAAAGAGTGCAATAAGGGTCGAAACCTTCCACGTGCCCATGAGAACCAAGTACTCGGGGACGAAGCCCGAGAGACCCGGAAGGGCAATCGAGGCCAAGCCAGAGAAGAGCCACAGGCCAGCTAGGACGGGGCTCACGCGCTGCATACCGCCGTATTGGCGCATGTCTTGGGTTCCGCCTCGCCTGGACAGCCAGCCGGACAGTAGGAACATCGCGGCAATTGAGACACCGTGAGCGACCATGTAGACCATGGCACCGGTCAGCGCGATCTGCGAGCCGATGAAAATACCCAGAACCATGAAACCAAAGTGCGAAACCGAGGTGTAGGAAACCAGGCGCATGATGTCGTTTTGGCCGATGGCAGCCAAACCGCCCCAGAGGATTGACAGGACAGCGAATCCACAGATCCACCACTGCAGGCTTGCGGCTCCCAGCGGGAACAGACGCAGACACAGGGTGATCATGCCGAATGTACCGACCTTATCCAGGATGCCGACGAGCAACACCGAAGTGCCCGGACGGGCATTTTCAGCGGTGTCAGGCAGCCAGGTGTGAAGGGGAACCATTGGAGCCTTAATCGCAAAGGCAATGAAGAAGGTCGCGAAAAGACCAACTTGGATTCCCACGGGTAGGCGAACGGTTCCGGACGAGAGGGTATCGATCATGAAGAGCGTGTCTCCACGGCGAGCAGCCAGGGCCCAAATAGCAACCAAGCCGCCGAGCATGACCAGACCGCCAGCCAGCGAGAAGAGCAAGAACTTCATTGCTGCACGCTGACGCGCCTTCTTTTCACCAACTCCGTAACGACCAATCATCACGAAGAGCGGAACCAGCATTCCTTCGAATGCCAGGTAGAAGAGCAGGACATCCGAAGCGGCGAAGATCAGCACCATGAAGGATTCCAAGAACAGAACCCAACCGAGGTAAGCACCGGTACGAGCCGGATCCTCGTCCTCATTCCATCCGGCCACGACGACCAGGGGAACCAAGGCGACGGCCAGAAGGATCATCACCAGGCCAAGGGCATTCACGGCCAGCGCCCAACTCAGGCCAATCTGGGGAATCCAGGAATAGGCCTCGGAAAGCTGGTAGGTGGAGGAATGCGACCAGTCGAATGCAACCGCAGCAACGATGGCCACGACCAGCTCACACAGCGAAAGAATGAGCGCGAAGGCACGCCCCGCTTGCCGCAGGGATGGAATCGCCAGAAGAAGCACGGCACCCAGTGCGGGAAGTGCAACAAGAATCGACAGCCACGGTAGTGGCGCGCTGAGCATTTGAGACATCTGCATAGATCCTTACTTCCTCACAGCGAAAATGCCAGGACAGCGGCAAGGGCACACACGACCCCGCCAAGAATGTAAGAGGCGTAGGTACGCACGCGACCGGACTGAGTGAAACCAACCGCTCGGCCGGTACCGGTGGATGCCGCTTCAACCAAGTGGACAACGCCGTCGATCGCCTTGTTATCGCCAAGGGTTGCGGTCTTCACCAGGGCGATACCCGGAGTCATGAAGAGCGCTTCATTAACGGTGTCTTGGTACAGGTCAACGCGAGCAGCACGCGTGAGCGCATTGCCTGCCGGGATGGCGGTGGGAACCTCACGGCGACCGTACATGACCCAGGCAATTGCTGCGCCGGCAAGCACCAGAAGCAAAGTGACAATCTGGATGGCAATCTCAGGAGCAACCGGGTGAGCGTGCTCAGCAACGCCAAGCGAAGGCTCAAGCCAGGTCGTGAAGACATCGCCAATTGAGAGGAGGCCACCGACCACAGCTGCGCAGACCGCCAAGATCACCATCGGGATAGTCATCAGCGGACCCGACTCATGCGGGTGGACACCATTGCCTTCGGCTTCGGTGGTCCAACGAGCAGTGCCGTGGAAGGTCATGAAGAACAGTCGCGACATGTAGAAGGCGGTAATGCCAGCGCCAACCATGGTGACGATGCCGAAGACCCAACCTGCCCAGACGGCCTCGTGACCGGCGAAGCTGGTCGCACCGAATGCTGCTTCGATGATCTTGTCCTTGGAGAAGAATCCCGAGAAGGGAGGAATACCAAGGATTGCCAACCAGCCACAGGCGAAGGTCAGCCAGGTGACCTTCATGGCGGTGCGCAGAGCACCAAAGCGACGCATATTGACCTGGTCATTCATTCCGTGCATGACGGAACCCGCACCAAGGAACATGAGTGCCTTGAAGAAACCGTGAGTGAAGAGGTGGAAAATCGCGAAGACCCAACCGATGGGGCCAAGGCCCGCACCCAGCATCATGTAGCCGATCTGGCTCATGGTCGAGGCCGCAAGAACCTTCTTCATATCGTCCTTGGCACAACCAACAATCGCGCCAAAGAGCAGCGTGATCGCACCGACGATGACAACCGCGGTAGCCGCGATCGGCGATGCCTGGAAGATCGCACCCGAACGAACAATCAGGTAAACACCGGCGGTGACCATCGTTGCCGCGTGAATAAGCGCGGACACAGGGGTCGGACCGGCCATTGCGTCACCCAACCAAGCCTGCAGGGGGAACTGCGCCGACTTACCGCACGCGCCCACCAGCAGGAAGAAACCAATGATGGTTGCTTGAACGGGAGAAACCGTGGCGGCCGCTGCGTTCACTTCCTCGATGTTGACGGTCGAGAAGTTAGCGACCATCGCCATCATCGCAATGAGCAGGCCCATGTCACCGACGCGGTTCATCACGAATGCCTTCTTCGCAGCAACCGCATTGGCGGGAACGTAGTTCCAGAAACCGATGAGCAGGTACGAGGCCAAGCCCACGCCTTCCCATCCGACGAAGAGACCCGCGTAGGAGTCTGCAAGCACCAGGATGAGCATGGCGGCGATGAAGAGGTTGAGGTAGGCGAAGAAACGGCGACGCGCATCGTCATGAGCCATGTAGGCGATGGCGTAGACGTGGATAAGCGAACCGACGAAGGTGACCAGCATGACGAAGGTCATCGACAGAGGATCGATCATCAAGCCGAAGTTCACCGAGAACTCGCCCGCGGGAATCCACGAGAAAAGTGGGAGTTCAAAGCGGCGTGTATCGGGGGCTGCGGAGAGCATGGCGATAATGACGCCAAGTCCGACAGCGAAGGATGCCCACGATGCCAGAGTTGCCAGGAGATGGCCCCAGCGATCGGAGCGGCGTCCGCATACAAGGAGAAGCGCACTGGAAACGGCGGGGATCGCAATCATCAGCCATGCCAAGGAAATGATTCCCGTGGGCTGGCCAGGAGCTGCGACCTGTGCCGCGGTGCTGAAAAGTGTCAATGTCATTCCGGCTTACTCCTCAGTTCTTCAGCAGATCGAGGTCGTCAACGTTTGTAGTGACGCGTGACTTAAAGATGGACACGACGATTGCCAGGCCGACAACAACTTCCGCGGCAGCAACGACCATGACGAAGAAGGCCATGATTTCGCCACTAACATTTCCGTGGATTCGTGCGAAGGTCACGAAGGCAAGGTTGGCGGAGTTGAGCATGAGCTCGACTCCCATGAGGGAGATCACCGCACTGCGACGGACCAGAACGATGGCTGCTCCGATTGCGAAGAGGATCCCCGAGAGCACCAAGTAGGCTGCAAGGCTCATTCTTCTTCCTTCCCTTCATCAGCGGTCTGGGGAGCCTGCGGCTGCTTCAGACCAGTGGGAGCTGCGGCACCCGGCATACCCCATGCCTGAGAACGCTCGCGAGTGCTGGGGTGAGCCGGATCAAAGATCGTGTGGTCAAGGGAGCCGCCCTTGGCCAATGCCAGCGACTGTGCAACCTCAGGCTCAACCTGACCAACAACGCGATCCAAGCCACGTACACGCAGAACCCTGGGAACCGAGTCTTCGACAGGTTCGTGGGTTTCACCCGAAAGTGCGGGAACATCGACCGCGTTGGAGTGGGCGTACACGCCGGGGGCAGGGAGCTGTCCAATTCGACGCCCCGAGGCCTTGAAGGCGCGCATCTTCGCTTCTGCTGTCGTGCGCTGCGTGAGTACCGGACCAAGCTGATCAGAGTGAGTGAGAAGCATCGCGCCGATTGCTGCGGTAATCAGCAGAATTCCTGCGAGTTCCATTGAGAACCAGTAGCGCGAGAACAGCGTTGCCGCCAAGTCGGTGATCGGTGCGTTCGAGTAGGGATCGTCACTGAGCGAGGCCGAGCTTCCCGCGGTGCGCGAGCGAGCAATTGCTCCGATGAGGATCGCACCCAGACCAAGGGCCATCAGCACCGAGGTCACGATGCGTCCACGCGATTGGCGCGCGTAGTTATCAGAGGCACTCAAGCCGATCATCATGATGACGAAGAGGAAGAGGACCATGATTGCGCCGGTGTAGACGACAACTTGGACCGTGCCCAAGAATGCTGCCCCGTGCATGAGGTACAAGATCGCAAGGCCGAGCATGACTCCGACCATGCAGATCGCACAGTAAACGGCCTTCTTGAAAAAGAGGACGCCCAGGGCGCATGCGACCATGAAGACCGCCACGCAGCCAAAGAGGATCGCCTCCCCCGTTGATGCCATTTCAGGCCAATTCATTAAGGTCATGCCTGACGCGCCTCCTCGTTGACGGGACGGGCAGTTGCAAGGGAGGGATCATCTGGACGATGCTCGCGTACCCAATCAATCTGAGTTTGTGTGGGGCCCTGTACCGCGCCACGGTAGTAGTCACCATCGCTCAAGCCTTCCACCTGCGGGTGAGGAGGCTGAAGCATTCCCTCTGAGAGCGGAACCAGAAGCTGGTCCTTCTCATAGATGTCATCAGCGCGGCGATACTCAGCCAACTCGAAATCGTGGCCCATGGTCAGGGCGCGAGTCGGGCAGGCCTCGATGCAGAATCCGCAGAAAATGCAGCGCAGGTAGTTGATCTGGTAGACGCGACCGTAGCGCTCACCGGGACTGTACTGTTCCTCGGGAGTATTCGATGCGGCCTCGACATAGATGGCGTCCGCGGGGCATGCCCACGCACAAAGTTCACAACCCACGCACTTTTCCAAGCCATCCGCGTAGCGGTTGAGCTGGTGACGTCCGTGGAAACGAGGCTCGACGAAGGGACCCTCGAAGGGGTACTGCTCGGTCACGGTCGGGCGGAAGAAGGAAGACAGGGTCACTCCATAGCCCGCGAAGGGAGCGAAGAACTGACCGATCGGCCCCTTCGGATCCTGCTCGTAACGCAGATTCTGGCTGTCGTTCTGATCAGTCATTCGTCTCCTCCAATGCGGCAGCAGTGACCACGCGGTTTGCGCGCGGCGAGGGCGGTAGCTGTTGTCCCGGAAGCGGAGGTACCGGGAAGCCATCCGCCATGGGATCAAAGTTCGCCAAGCGTTCTTGCTTCTCAGCTTGCGCAAGGGCTTCCTTACGAGCATCACGCGAATCGGCGAACCACATGACGATCAGTGCAATAACGAAGATTCCAGCAACGCCACCGATCAGCTGCGGCAGGGTCAAAGACACCCACTGGGTGATTGCCCGAATAATGGCAACCATGACCAGCCAGGCCAGCGAGATCGGGATCAGTCGCTTCCAGCCCAGCTGCATGAACTGGTCGTAACGGAAACGCAGCAGGGTGCTTCGTGTCCAGATCATGAGGAGCATGAAGAACCACATCTTGAGGAAGAACCACAGGATTCCGAACCAGCCGCCATTGAGGAACTCAATGTGCGAGAGGGGCCAGGGGGCGTGCCAGCCGCCGAAGAACATGGTCGTCGCCACCGCTGAAACGTTGAACATGTTGACGTATTCAGACAGGTAGAACCAACCGAATTTCATTGAGGAGTACTCGGTCATGTGACCGGCGACCAACTCGCCTTCGGCCTCGGGAAGGTCGAAGGGAAGACGGTTAACTTCACCGACCATGGAGATCAGGTAGATCACGAAGGCCGGTGCCAGAGGCAGGAACCACCAGGTCTGTGCCTGCGAGGCCACGATCTGTGAAGTCGACATCGAGCCGGCCATCAAGAAGACCGCAACCAGCGACATTCCCATGGAAAGCTCATAGGAGATCACCTGTGCCGAGGAACGAACCGCGCCGTAGAGCGGAAGCGTCGAGGACGCGGACCAACCACCCAGCACAATGCCGTACAGACCCAGCGAAGAAATCGCTAGAACGTACAGGGCAGCGACCGGCATATCCGCCAGCTGCAGCGGTGTGGAGTGACCGAAGATCGAAACATTCGGTCCCATGGGGATCACGGCGAAGATCGAGAATGCTGCAAATGCCGAGATTGAGGGCGCAAGCAGATAAATGAACTTATCGGCCTTACGCGTCCACATGTCTTCCTTGAAGAGCAGCTTCACGGCGTCAGCGATTGCTTGGAACAAGCCGAAGGGACCGGCAACATTCGGACCGGGCCTGGTCTGCATGCGTCCGATCGTTCGACGTTCAACCCACAGGGCAAGCAGAACGTTGAGAATCAGGAAAACGATGATGAAAACGGCCTTGAGGACTGTCAACCACCAGGTTTCCTGCGTAAAGTCCGCAGCGGTGTACGTGGGAACATCCAGGGGGATCAGGTTCATCGGGCCACCTCCCCCTTTGCGCTCAAGGTGACAGAAGAACCGAAGTTCCCCAATGATTCGTGGACGATAGATCCCTGGGAGCACTCGGGCACCCAGACAACCCCGTCGGGAAGATCAGCAAATTGCAGGGGAAGCGTAATGCTTCCGCGCTGGGTACTGAGCGTGAGTTCCTCGCCCTCGTCAATGCCGAGGCCCGCAACAGTTGCGCGCGAGGCGAAGACGACTGGACGTCGTGCGCTTCCCGCCAGCATAGTTGCGCCGTCTTGCAGACGACCTGCGTCGAGCATCGGCTTGTGGGTGGCAAGAAGTGCCTCGCCCTGGCCGACCTCAACCAATTCCGAGGCCGTCGCCGGAAGGAATTCTTCACGCTGACCGTTCCACTGCATGAGCGGATTCACTTGGTCGTACAGACCCACGAGGTCGTGCAGACCAAGATCCACGCCAAACTCGCTGGCAAGCGCATCGAAAACCAGTCGATCGGTCTGTGAACGTGAGGCGATGGCCTGGCCGAAGGGGCGCAAACGGCCTTCCCAGTTGATGAAGGTTCCGTTCTTTTCCAGCGGAGGTGCAACCGGCAAGATCACATCTGCACGATCGGTCACCTCGCTGCGACGAACCTCAAGGCTCACCAAGAAATCAACCTGATCAAGTGCCTTTCGCGCGGCAGCCGGATCATCGAAGTCACGAAGGTCAACGCCACCGACAACCAGTGCCTTAACGCGACCATCAGCTGCAGCTTCCAGCATCTGCGTGGCATCAAGACCGCGCTGAGAGGGAATCTCTCCCCATGCCAGCGACTCGCGAGCCTCTTGAGAGGCAAGCGTACGGCCGAAAGGCAGAAGACCGGGAAGAAGGCCGGCTTCCACTCCACCGCGCTCACCGGCGCGGCGGGGGACCCACTGAATACGGCAGTGAGTGCGTTCTGCCAGTCGAACAACTTCACTGAGCAGACCCGGCGTGCGGCTTGCGCGCTCGCCAACCAGGATCACTCCCCCGTCAAGACGCGAGGCGAGATCGGCGAACTCACCACCCTCACGGATCTCAGCGGCAACCTCAACCTCGGTACCGGGAGCGCAGCGCAGCAGCTCTCCGGAGAGCTTGGCGAGGCCTCGGGAAGTCATGGGAGCCAAAGAAGCAACGCGGAGCTTGCCCTTGCGAGTGGCCTTGCGCATCCGCAGGAAGATCGCACCACACTCATCCTCGGGCTCGAGTCCAACCAGGAGGACCTGGCCGGCGCTCTCAAGCTGCGTGTAGGTAACGCCCAAACCACTGCCTGCCACGTGGGCGGCAAGGAATGAACGCTCTTCTTCACTATGGCTACGAGAACGCATATCGATGGAATCAGATCCAACAACGGAACGCGCGAACTTCGACCATGCCCAAGCATCTTCGAAGCTCAGGCGGCCACCGGGAAGGAACCCAACCTGGTCACCGGAAAGACCGGCAAGCGCGCGATGAACACGGTCCAAGGCATCCGACCACGAGGTCGGGACAAGCTGACCGTTCTCGCGAACGAAAGGAGTATTGAGGCGCTGAACACCAGACCACTTAAATGCGAAGCGATCCTTGTCAGTGATCCACTCTTCGTTGACCTCGGGGTCGTTTCCAGCCAGGCGGCGCAAAACCTCACCGCGGCGAATATCCACGCGGATCGCACTACCGGAAGCATCGTGCTCGGTCACCGAAGCGGTAGATACCAAGTCGAAGGGGCGTGCGCGGAAGCGGTAATCATTCGAGGTCAGAGCACCAACCGGGCAGATCTGAATGATATTTCCCGAGAAGTACGAGGCGAATGCGCGGCCCGAAACATCACGATCGTTGGGGGCAAGATCGCCTTCATTGAAGGAACCGATAATGCCCTCTTGGCCATAAGGTCCGGAAATACCAGCCTTGACATTGTCCTTTGCCTGCGGGTTGAAGTAGTCCAAGACCGCGGTATCAAAGGATCCAACCTGCTCACCCATGAAGTGATGGTGCTCGGTCGGCGCGGTGCCACCGCCTCGTCCCTGAAGATCAAGGAAGGGGTCGCCCGCAATTTCCTTACCGAAGCGCACGCAGCGCTGGCACAGGATGCAACGCTCGCGGTCCAGCAGAATCTGCGAGGTGAGCTTCAAAGGCTTGCGATACGTGCGCTTCGCATCAATGAAGCGCGAGCTCTCGCGGCCTTCACTCATTGCTTGGTTCTGAAGGGGGCATTCACCGCCCTTGTCGCAGATTGGGCAATCCAGAGGGTGGTTGATCAGCAGGAATTCCATCACGCCTTCCTGGGCGCGACGGGCAACCTCGGAGGTGTGCTGAGTCTTGACCACCATACCGGGGGTGACAGTCTGAGCACATGAAGGCTGAGGCTTGGGCATGAAACGCAGCTCGCCGGTGTTACGATCGGGCATTCCGACCTCAACAAGACACTGACGGCATGCTGCGACGGGCTCAAGCAGCGGGTGATCACAGAAACGCGGGATACGAATTCCGGCCTGTTCGGCCGCACGGATCACCAGGGTGCCTGCGGGAACATCCAATTCGACGTCGTCGATCGTGACCTTCACTAGGTTCTCGCTCATCGAACTCCTCCCTTGGCAAAGTTGCTCGAGGCCTCGTAGGGGAACAATTCGCGCGCGGGCGTGGTCAGCCCGGCCTCGAATTCTTCGCGGAACTTCTTAATTCCCGACATGATCGGGGTTGCCGCCGCATCGCCCAGAGCACAGAAGCTTCGGCCAAAAATGTTGTGTGCGATCTCATCCAACAGATCGATATCGCCCTCCTGGCCCTTACCTGCTTCCAGGCGGAGCATGATCTGCTTAAGCCAGTAGGTTCCTTCGCGACAGGGCGTGCACTTGCCGCAGGATTCGTGCTGGTAGAACTCAATCCAGCGGGTGATCACGCGAACCACAGAGGTCGTTTCATCAAAGACCTGCAGGGCTCGGGTACCGAGCATCGAACCGGCTGCACCAACGGATTCGTAATCCAGAGGTGTGTCCAGTTCGGCTTCGGTGAAGATCGGGGTTGAAGAGCCACCGGGAGTCCAGAACTTCAGCTGGTGTCCTTCGCGGATACCGCCGGCAAGCTCGATGAGCTCGCGCATGGTGATTCCGAAGGGAGCTTCGAATTGGCCCGGGTTCTTCACGTGACCTGAGATTGAGAACAGACCGTGTCCCTTGGACTTTTCCGTTCCCATCGAGGCGTACCACTGTGCGGAGTGCTGGAAGATTCCCGTCACCTGGCTAATCGACTCGACGTTATTAATAACGGTCGGACGCGCATACAAACCTGCGACAGCAGGGAACGGGGGCTTCAGACGCGGGTGGCCTCGGTAGCCTTCCAAAGAATCCAGAAGAGCAGTTTCTTCACCACAGATGTAGGCACCTGCGCCCGCGTGAGCGGTGATGCGAAGATCGCCCAGCAAGCCGGCCTCGGTTGCTTCCTTAACTGCAGCCAACAGGCGGCGGTAAACGTGAACAACTTCGCCGCGAAGGTAGACAAATGCGTGGTGGCAATTGATAGCGCGCGAGGTGATCGCAATACCCTCAATCAACACGTGGGGATTCGCCATAATCGTCGGGATGTCCTTACAGGTTCCCGGTTCCGATTCATCGGCGTTGACCACCAGGTAACGAGGAAGACCGTCATCGGGCGGAAGGAAGGACCACTTCAGTCCCGTGGGGAATCCAGCACCACCACGGCCTCGCAAGCCGGAGGCCTTAACGGTCTCAACGATCTCGGCAGGCTCCATGGTGTTGGCCTTCTTCAAGCCTTCATAACCGCCACGCGCCAGGTAGGACTCCAAGGTCCACGAGCGATCGCTCCCCCATCCGCGGGTCAGAATCGGGGTCAGGGCCACGGTTGTTTCACTCACCGTCCTTCTCCTTTCCTTCTTCCGCGGGAACGTCAGCCGGAGCGCTCCAGCCGCGTTCTTCGGCGATCCTCAGTCCCAGTGTCGAGGCCTCGCCAGCGCTGGGTCCTTCGTTTTCGTGTCCGTCAAGGAAGCCGGCAAGGACGTGCTCGGTTTCCTTGAAGGTCGGCAGCACTGCACTTCCACGGGTGGGGTGCAAAGGCTTACCGGCCTCGATGTCGTCAATGAGCGCGCATGCTGACTCTGGTGTCTGGTTGTCGAAGAACTCCCAGTTCACCATGACAACGGGGGCGTAATCGCAGGCCGCATTGCATTCGAGGCGCTCAAGGGTGATGGTTCCGGCCTCGTTGGTTTCGTCGGTTCCGACTCCAACTTTTTCGCTGACGGCCTCCCAGATCTCGTCGCCGCCCATAACTGCGCACAGAGCATTGGTGCACACACCCACGAGGTATTCACCCGTGGGGTGACGCTTGTACTGGGTGTAGAAGGTCGCAACGGCAGAAACTTCTGCGCGAGTGATACCCAGAAGTTCAGCGCACAGTGCGATTCCGTTTGCGCTCACGTAGCCGTCTTCAGACTGGACTAGGTGAAGCATGGGAAGCAGTGCGGAACGAGCGTGGCCCTGGGGGTAGCGCGCGATGATTTCGCGTGCCTCACCTGCAAGGCGCTCATAGGTTTCCACGGGATAGCTCATCGATCAACGCCTCCCAGAACGGGGTCGATAGTGGCCAGTGAGACAACGACATCGGCCAGCTGGCCGCCTTCCGTCATCATGGCCAGAGACTGCAGATTTGCGAATGAAGGGTCGCGGAAGTGCGCGCGGAAGGGGCGAGTTCCACCGTCTGAAACCAGGTGGACACCCAAGATGCCCTTCGCGTGCTCAACGGTCTGGTAGACCTGACCGGCCGGGACCCTAAATCCTTCGGTGACCAGCTTGAAGTGGTGGATCAGGGACTCCATTGAAGTTCCCATGACCTTCGCAATGTGTTCGGCGGAATTACCCTGGCCGTCCGTTGCAACTGAAAGCTGTGCTGGCCACTTGATATGCGGGTCGGCAACCATGACGGGCTGGCCTTCAGTTGCCTCCAAGCGGCGAAGGACCTGCTCGATAATACGCAGCGACTGGTAGCACTCATCGAAACGCACGCGAACACGGTTGTAAGCGTCGTTCGAGTCGTAGGTGGGAACGTCGAATTCGAAATTCTCGTAGCCGCAGTAAGGCTGATCCTTACGAAGATCTTGAGGCAAGCCGGCTGCTCGCAGGGACGGACCGGTCAAGCCCAGGGCCATCATTGCTGACAGCGGCATGTAGCCAACGCCAATGAAGCGCTGCTTGAAGATCGGGTTTGCCAGAACCAGGTCCTGGAGCTCACCGATATCGTTTCGCACCTTCGGGAGCTTTTCGCGGATGTAAGGGACCATACCGCTGGGCAGGTCCTGAACCACACCGCCGGGGCGGATGTATGCGTGGTTCATACGCAGACCGGTAATGCGCTCGAAGATTCGCAGAATCTCTTCGCGGCCCCTGAAGGCGATGGTCATCATGGTCGTCGCGCCAAGCTCGTTACCACCGGTACCAATGGCGACGATGTGAGAGGCGATGCGGTTGAGTTCCATCATCAGGATACGAATGAGGTTTGCGCGCTCCGGCACGTCATTCGTAATACCCAGGAGCTTCTCAACGGCTAGGCAGTACCCCACTTCTTGGAAGAAGGGAGCCACGTAGTCCATACGCGTGCACAGCGTGACGCCCTGGGTCCACGTGCGGTATTCCATGGTCTTTTCGATACCGGTGTGAAGGTAGCCCGTGTCAACGCGAGTTTCGCGAACGGTTTCACCATCCAGCTCAAGGATCAGACGAAGAACGCCGTGGGTTGAGGGGTGGACAGGACCCATGTTGAGCACAACGCGCTCATGGTTGATGCGCTCGATCTCAGCGATGACGTCGTTCCAGTCTCCGCCCTGGGCAAGAACCTCGGGAACCTCGTCAATGTCCAAGCCTGCACTTGATGCTGCAGCGTGAAGTGAAGGAGTAGTCATTAGTTGTACGACCTCCGAGTGTCGGCAGGTGCGTTGACTGCACCCTTGAATTCCACGGGAATACCACCCAGGGGGTAGTCCTTACGCTGCGGGTGACCTACCCAGTCATCAGGCATAGCGGTTCGTGTCAGCGAGTGATGCCCATCAAAAACAATTCCCATGAGGTCCCATGTCTCACGTTCCTGCCAGTCGTTCGCCGGGTAAATATCGACGATCGAGGGAATGTGCGGATCCGAATCCGGGCAGGTCACTTCCAGGCGGATCATGCGATTGTGTGTGATCGACATGAGGGGGTAGATGGCGTGGAGCTCACGGCCTCGATCTTCGGGGTAGTTCACGCCGTTAGTTCCCAGGCACATCTCGAAACGCAGATCCTGATCATCACGCAGGTAACGCACGACGCGGCGGATGTGCTCACGAGGGATGAAGATGCTGAGTTCGCCGTGTTCAACGACGACTTTCTCAATAACATCTGCAACTGCCAGTCCATCGGCGGCAATCAATTCCTCGAGGATGTCAACGATCTGATCGAAGTACGAACCATAGGGGCGCAGCGCTGCGGGCGCAGTACGCGCAACGGTGACTTGCTGCGAGAAACCCGTGGTATCACCCTGATCCGGAGCTCCGAACAGACCCTGACGGGTTTTGATGACCTCGGGCTGCTCGGCACCGAAACGATTAATTTCTTCGCTCATGCCAGCAATCCCTTCAGATCGTGAGTCGGGGTCGCAGCAAGTGCTGCTGCTTCAGCCTTGCGAGCAATTTCGCGACGGTGTGCGCCCAGCGGTTCGCTTCCGATCTGCTCACGCAGTGTAAGGATTGCGTGAATCAGGGCCTCGGGACGAGGCGGGCAGCCGGGAAGGTACACATCGACGGGAACAATGTGGTCGCATCCCTGAACGACGGCGTAGTTGTTGAACATACCGCCCGAAGATGCGCAGGCACCCATGGAGATGACCCACTTGGGATCGGCCATTGAGTCATAGACGCGGCGCACGATGGGAGCCATCTTGTGGGAAACACGTCCGGAGACAATCATGAGGTCGGAGTGACGCGGCGATGCGCGGAAAACTTCCAAACCGAAACGCGACATGTCGAAACGGGGAGTTCCGGCTGCCATCATTTCAATTGCGCAGCACGCCAAGCCCATGGTGACTGGCCACTGACTGTGCTTTCGAGCAAGACCGAGGATCTTCTCCATGCTTGCCAGGGCAATGCCTGCAGGCAGGCTTTCTTCAATTCCCATTGTTTTCCTCTTACCTCAGTAGTCCAGTCCGCCGCGGCGCCATTCGTAGATATAGGGGACGGTGATCACCGCGATGAAGGTCAGCATGGCAATCAATCCGAAAAGTCCCAGCTGGTTGAAGCTCACGGCCCACGGGTACATGAACACGACTTCAATGTCGAAGACAATGAAGGTCATGGCTACCAGGTAGTAGCGCACAGGAAAGCGTCCACGCTCCAGATGCTGCTCCGTGGGGTCGATTCCGCATTCATAGTTATCGGCCTTCGTGCGATTCTTGCGCGTTGGCCCCAGAATTGCGGATGCGCCCAGCCCGCCCAGCGCCAAGACCATGGCGGCTGCAGCCATGATCAGCAGCGGAACATAGGGATTTGTCATCGTTCCTCCCACATCGGGTGTACCTTCGTAGCCATCATGCTGATGGCACCATCTTGGATAGGGTCGTAATCAGTCGGTCGTCGAAGTCGCCGCCTTGGCGTTCGAAGCCATCCGACAGAAGTTTGTGAACCAGGGTCATCAGGCGCGGGATGGGCAGACCGTAGGTCGTGCACAGGCGCATGATTCGCGGATTTTCAATGAGACGAACAAAGATGCGTCCCAACTGGTAGTAGCCGCCGTATTCGTCGCGGATCCGTTGGGGATAGGCGCTCATCGCTCGGTCAACGCCAGCGCGGTGTGTGCGGGCAAGAGCCTGAGCCATGGCCTCGGCCGCGTAGCGTCCAGCCTTCATCGCGGGTGCGATTCCTTCCCCATTAAAAGGAGAAACCATTCCGCCGGCATCGCCGACAATGACGAATCCATTGGTGTAGTGGGGCTGACGGTTGAGGCTCATCGGCAAAGCTGCGCTGCGAAGCTCACCGATTTGATTCTCTGGGGTAAATCCCCATTCCTCGGGAAGGTTGGCCATCCACTGTTCGAAAACCTGTCGATAGGGCAGGTTCGTCGCACTTGCCGTCGAGGCCACAGAGCCCAGTCCGACATTGACGACGCCATCCCCCATGGGGAAGATCCAGCCGTATCCAGGAAGCAGATCCGAGTGCCCGGGTTCGCCCGCCCAGAGTTCCAGGTGCGATTCCATCCATTCTTCGTTGCCACGAGGGGAACGGAAGTAGGTGCGCGCCGCAACGCCCATGGGACGCTTGGGATTCTTTTCAATTCCGAGGCGGGTAGAAACCTTTGCGGAGACGCCACCGGCATCCACAACCAGCTTGGCGTGGATCGTCACGTCCTGGGCATTCTTGCCACGGCCTCGGCGCGCGCGAACACCGCAGACGCGGTGTGCACTGTCTTGGAGGGCCTCGGTAACGGTGAGTTCTTCTTCGAGGCGAGCTCCCGCACTCTGTGCACGCTGGACCAGTGCGTGGTCAAGATCCATGCGTGCGCGAGTCATTCCGTATCCCGGAAGTGAAGCCTGATCGGGCCACTCCATGTGGATGGTGTGGCCACCGCCAATGACGGTCAAACCGCGGTTTCGTGCCCAACCAGAAGTATCGACACCCATGAGGATAAGCTCTTGGACGGCGGCGGGAGTCAGGCCATCACCGCAGATCTTGTCGCGCGGGAAACGTGCCTTATCGACAAGAAGGACGTCAATACCAAGGGTTGCCAAATGATAGGCGGTAGATGCACCACCTGGGCCAGCGCCGACAATAACGACATCAGCGTTCATGTCTTGGGCCTGTTGGCTCACCACGCCTCCTTCACGCTCCACGCAACGACGAACCTATATCGGGGTCCAGTTCAGACCATAGTCACCGGTATACGAAGCCGCGAAAGCACGCCAAAAAGTCCGTGAGAACAACACTTTAGGGGCGTGAGCGAGCACACACCCGTATTCAATTTGCACATACGTTTGTTACGTTAATCGGTGCGGAAATCCTTAGGAAACCGGGTAGCAGTGCTCCGGCTCGGCCAAACCGGGACCGAAGTCAACCTCTCGACCGTCCAGAGACCAGACATTTCGCGAAATCTGCTGGACGTCCTCGTGGCGAGCAAGCCACTGGCTCAGCTCCGCCTGCTCCTGCTCCGTTAGCCACACCAGAGGATCAGACGATGACTTGAAACCGGCGACCGCGGCAACGTCCTGAAGCCACCCAATCTGCTGATCATTCAGCAGGTTCTTCATGTGACGGAAGAAGATGACATCGGGGTCAACGTCGATGAGCTCACGCAGCCATAGCCGCGATACAGAGCCCATAAATGCATTGCGAGCTTCGGCATCGGAACGATCATCAGTCGCGTAGTTCTTCCAAATGGGCGCAACATCGCAGCCCACTCGAATTCCATCGTAGAGGCCGATCGCGGGGATGATCAGTGCACCAGAGCCCAGAAGGTAGGTGTCCTCCCCTGCCGCCTCACGCAAAATCTGCGAACCCAAAACAAATGCGTCGTCGGGGCTTGCTTCGCGATCAAAACGCACGCCTTCAATGGCCGCTGCGTTAATAAAGTCCGTCTTGATATAGCGGATCCCAGCCTCAAGCAGGTATCCGATGGTGTCGCGCAGATATTCCTGCGCTAAGGGATGCGTCGTATCCAGCGCGTAGTAGGGACCGCCCCAGTTGTATCCGGCGATAGCTAGCTTCCCATCTTCCGCATGAACGAAAGCTTCGGGGTGCGCCTGAAGGAAAGGCGTTCCTTCGCGAGCAATGAAGGGAGCGATCCACAGACCGGGAGTCACGCCAAGATCGGAAATGTAGCGAGCACAGGCAGCAAGATCGTGTCCAAACTTCGCATTCGGACGCCAATCGCCTACATTTAGCTGCCAACCATCATCAATTTGCAAGGCTGTGAAACCAAGTTTTGCAAGCCCGGGAAGCTGTCCCGCAAGAACGTCCCAGGAAACGTTTTCGTAGTAGGAATACCAAGAACACCACACGCGCGGGGCCTGACCGGGACTACGACGTCGAGGGCGCAGCTGCTCCACATAGGCCTCGAAAATCTCCGCTTCACTACCCCAACTCACAAACCAGCGAGCCGGACGAATCTCATCGAAGCCAACAAAAACATCTTCATCAGCACGTACCTTCGGGTGCCCACCCGCGAGCGCACCGATGAGGAAACCCGCGCCGCCCTCTTCTTCAACAACCGCACCCATCCACGAACCGTGGTGGCGGACGGTGTCATCTGCGCCCGGATCATCGGCGGTTGTGCGACGTTCATCAGAGGGAACGCGCAGCGGCGCATCACTCAGTGAATTCCAGCCCGAGGGCGACCAAGAATTGTGCCCGCTGCGGTAGTACTGGCCACTTTCCATTCCGTGGAGCAGCGCGACACGGCTAGCGTCAATGATTGCGTAGTTGTCACCCTGCTCGATGAGCTGAGCATCGGCTGACGCGCTCAAAGTGGCGTTGGGAAGGGAAAGTACCAGACGTTGCATGATCGTTCTTTCATTGACGAGGCCGTGGGAAGCGGCGCAGAAGGAAAGGAAAGTTCTGGGTTTGGGTGTGGAAAGCGGGTCCCGCGAACCTGCGATTGGGTAATCGACGGGGGCGGGACCCGCTCAGTGGCTTACTTGAGCAGGGCGTTTGCCTTCTCGTTGGCCGCGGTCATGGTCGCCTGAGGATCGGCGCCACCGGCGATCTCCTGGATTGCGTCCTGGATCAGAGCGTTGACCTCGTCACCGTGTGAGAAGACGGGAACCGGGAAGGTCTCCTTGTTCTCAACGACGGTGGTGAATGCCGAGTTGTCCTGGCCCTTTGCCTCGCGTGCCTTCAGGGACGCTTCGGTGCCCTTGATGCTGGCGGGGAAGATGACGCCGGACTCGCCGACCTTGATCTGGCACTTGTCGGAAGCCATGTAGGCGATCCACTTGAATGCCTCATCGGGGTGCTTCGAGCCGCTCCACACGACGTCGTGCAGGCCGTTCATGGCGCTACGACGTCCAACGGGGCCGATCGGGAGAGGTGCGTAAGCGAACTTCTTCTGCGCATCTGCGCCCAGGTAGGAAGAGACGGTGAAGGAACCGGCGATGGTCGATGCGGCAATACCTGCGTTCATCGTTGCGTCGGTACCCAGCGAGGACTGCTTATCGAACTTGGGGGCGTAGCCCTTCTCGATGAGCTGACGTTCCCAAGCGAGGGTGTCGACCAGGCTCTTATCGGCGAAGTTGAACTTGGTGGGGTTCACGGTCTTGTCGCCGTAGGTGAAGCCGTTGGAAGCGGCGAATTCGCCCCAGCCGTTCTGGCCGATTGCGCCGTCTGCCCACTCGGGGTAGTAGCCGTAGCGCTTGACGTTGTTCTTATCGAAGGCCGGGTCAAGTCCGTTGTGGCCATTGGCGTCAACGGTGGTCTTTGCAACGAATTCCTGGAAGGTGCCGCCATCGGTGGGGTTCCAGGTCAGCTTGGCCATGTCTTCCTTGGTGTAGCCAGCTTCCTTTGCGACCTCGGTGTCGTAGAGCAGACCCATGGTGTCCCAGTCCTTGGGCAGGCCGTAACGCTTGCCCTCGAACTTCGACAGATCAGCAAGTCCGGGCTGGTAGATGGAGTCATCGATTCCAGCTTCCTTCGCCTTGTCAGTGATATCCAGAATCTGCTTGGAATCAATGAACTGGAGAAGACGCGTGGAGTGATCGACGAAGGTGTCGGGGGCGTTCGATGCTGCCAGCTGAGTGGTCAGCGTATCCCAGTACTGACTCCATGCGGTCTGGGTGATCTTGACGGTGATGTTCGGGTTTTCTGCGTGGAAGTCGTCAGCGCACTTCTGGTACAGAGGAGCTTGACGGTCATCCCACAGCCAGTAGCTGACGGTCACACCGTCGCCCGATGCCGAGGAACTCGAGGTGCTCGAGGAGTTGGCGTTGCACGCGCCCAGGGACAGCGCCATTGCTGCGACAATCCCCGCTGAGACTACGGTACGAGTTTTCATGTGTGGTTCTTTCTCTTCAGGCACTTTCGTGCTATTTGATTCCAGAGAAGTTCAGGGACTCAACCAGCTTGCGTCCCATGAGAATCAGGAGGATCAGGACCGGGATGACGCTGAGCGTTGACCCTGCCATGAGTCCGGTCCAGTCGGGTGCCCTATTGGGCGATTGCTGCTGGAAAATTCCCAGAGCAACGGTGAGGAGCTGAGCGCCTTCGCGCCCGGTCAGCAGCGGCCAGAGGAAGTCTTTCCACATGCCGATGATCGTAATGAGGGTCATCGTCATGATTGGTCCTGCGGACATGGGGATGGTTACTTTGAAGAGACGGCGGACGGGTCCCAATCCGTCAAGCATTGCCGCTTCCTCCACTTCCCGAGGCAGGGAGAGGAAGAACTGCCGCAGGAAGAAGATTGAGAAGGGTGCCATGAAAAGTGCGGGAAGCATCATGCCCTGCATCGTGTTCAGCCAGCCAAGCTGCTTAATCAACACGTAGTTCGGCAGAAGCGAGAAGATCCCGGGGATCATGAGCGCACCAATGACGCACGCAAAGAGCGCATTTTTGAAGGGGAACTTCAAACGGGCGAAAGCGTAGGCCGCGCATGAAGCGAAGAAGGTCTGAATGATGGCAATACCGCCCGCGTAAATCAGCGAGTTCGTTGTTGCAATAGCGAAGTTGATCGTTGCTCCACTACCGCCGGCTGCCATAGCCTCTTCAACGGAAACCATTCCAAGAATTCTCTTGAAATTGATCATCGTCGGGTGAGAGGGCCACAGCCTCGTTGATTCGGCAATGAGATCAGCCTGCGGCGTGATCGCCGTGCGGATCATCCAGTAGAAGGGGAAGACCGTCACAAGAACTGCGATCGCGATGATTGCCCACGCGACAACTTTGGAAGGTTGGAATTTCTTGAGCATGATTGGTCCCCTTAGGCCAGATCCGACGAGCCGGCGCGCATGAGGCGCAATTGGATTGCGGTGAAGATTGCCAAGACGACAACCAAGAGCATTGCGACGGCGGAGGCGTAGCCCATCTTCAGGAAGGTGAAGCCCTGCTGGTAGATGTAGTAGTAAATGACGCGAACTGCGGGAATTGGGTGTCCGGCGTAACCGATCTGAACCGTATCGAAGATCTGGAAGGATCCAATCAGACCCATGACGAGGACCAGAACCAAAACAGGACGCAGAAGCGGAAGCGTAATTCCGAAGAACATTCGCGTCTCGCCAGCACCATCTAGCGACGCACTTTCATAGAGTTCACCGGGGATCTGCAGCATGCCTGCGTATAAAAGCAGTGCGGTGTATCCGGTGTAGGCCCAGATATTAATTCCGGCGACGATCGGCATTGCTGCGTTGGCGTTGTAGAAAGTCACGCCATCAACACCAACCATTGAAAGTAGGTGAGTAACAAAACCGATATTTGAATCGAGGAGCCATCCCCAGATCAGCGCGATGGCGACATTGGGAACCAGCCACGGCAAGAGCAAGAGCGAGCGAACCCAGGTTGCGCGAGCAAATCGCTGCATGAGTGCTGCAAGAAGCAATCCGAGGAAAGTCTGTCCCACGATGTTGTACAGCGCGTAAGCAATGGTGACTTTGAAGGCGTTCCAGACTTCCTTATCGGCAATTGCCTTGCTGTAGTTGTCCAGGCCAACCCAGTTGGCCTCACCGATCAGATTGAAGTCTGTGAAGGAATACCACAGGCCCCGAAGTGCGGGGTAGACGTAGAAGATGAAGAAACCGATGAAGGTCGGAATGAGGAAGATTGCAGCGGCCCGGCGATCATCGCGACGCTTGAGCGTACGAGTTCCAGCCGCATCTGCGCTCGAGTGCAGACCCTGCTTCTTCTCTGCCAGCTGCGCTCCCTGTTGCGCGCTGGTTTTCTGCGAATCAGAACCGGTCCCTGACCGATCTTCCGCAAGTGTGGGGCTCTTCATTGAGTACACCTCCATTGCTGTGACAGGCACTAATTAAACACCTTGAACAAAGTTTGTCAAGACCATTGACAAAGCTGATCACGCTCTGCTTCACTACTTGTCACGAGCTCAATGTCAGAGCTCAATCGCCCGAAAGGACTCTCAACGATGAGAAAAACACCAGCTTTTCTTCTCTCAGGCGCACTCGCGACGGCACTGACGATTGCCGCCCTGCCGGCCACGGCCTCGGACGCGGGAAATGGAGAATGGACGCAACTCAAGAGCGCTCCAGCCCCCATTTCCAACCCCCTCAAGGGCTTCTTCCCCTTCGCGCCCGATGACGGAAGCGAGTTGCCTGCCGCAGAAGGCTCACTCCCCTACACGATGGAATGGACCTACTTCCCCGTCAGTGACGTCGTCACCGCAAAGGGCGTCTACGACTGGAGCAAGGTCGACAAGATGCTCGACGCCATCGCCTCCCGCGGACACCAAGCAGTGTTCCGTTTCTACCTGGACTACCCCACCAGGAAGTCCGGAGTTCCGCAGTATCTCATCGATGAAGGAATCAACACTTCTCGCACCTACACGGTCTTTGATAACAATCGCGTATCATTTTCGCCTGACTACAATGACCCCCGCGTTCAGGAAATGATGCTTGACTTCGTCAAGGCACTGGGCGAAAAGTATGACGGCGATGCGCGCGTGGGTTATTTGACCGCCGGCCTCATTGGTTTCTGGGGAGAAGACCACACCTGGCCCATGAACGGTGAAGTAAGCGCAGACAACCCCAAGGGCGAAAACTGGATGCCCAGCGACGAATTCCGCGCCAAGCTGGTTGCCGCATGGGATAGCGCATTCAACGACACCCACATTCTGTACCGCCTCCCCACCGAGGCAACGAAGGCCCACCACATGGGCTACCACGATGACTCTTTCGCCTACTCAACCCTTGACAATGTTGACTGGCACTTCATGGCACACATGAAGAATCAGGGCGAAGACAAGGCGTGGCAGAACGTTCCAATCGGTGGCGAGGTTTACCCGCCATTGCAGACCTGCATCTTCTCTCAGCCTTTGAACTGCCCGGGTGCGGAAGCAGAAAAGGCACAGGGTCGTAACTTCGACATGGTGAAGTCCATCGAGGCCACTCACGCCACCTGGCTCATCAACCACAAGGCTTTCCTTGTCGGATACAAGGGCGCAGACCTGGAGCGAGCAAAGGAAGCAAATGCTCTTATGGGTTACACCCTGAGCGCTAAGAAGGCTCGGACGACCGTGAAGAATTCCTCCGTCACCGTCGAAGCAGAGATCGCCAACACCGGCCTCGCCCCCTTCTACGCGAATTGGCCGATTGAGGTCGCGCTGGTGAACAGCAAGGGCGAGAAGGTCGTTTCCAAGACCATTGAGTCCCCGCTTCCCTCCGTCGAGCCCGGATCCTCAACGACTGTCGAGGCCACGCTTGACCTGAGCAGTGGCGCTGGAGAACGTGGCGCCCAGGCAGCTACCGCCCCCGCAAGCGGAGATCTCACTGCAGTCCTTCGGGTTGTCAATCCGCTACCCAATGGCGTACCTGTGGCATTTGCAAACGAAGCAATGGGCACAACCCTTCCCGGCTACTTGAGCCTGGGAACGGTGTCTTTGGGCACCTCGCTTCCGGCTCTGCCTTCCACGCCAAAGGGCAATGACTCGAACACGCCCGGCGGTTCCACTGAAGCCAAGGCAGCTAGCACTTCTACTGAAAAGCAGAGTGCAGAAGCCCCCAAGACGAAGCTGGCGCGCACCGGCACCGTCGGTGGCGCTGTTCTTGCACTTGCAGCGGGCGCGCTTGGGCTTGGAGCCCTTCTGATTCGCCGCACGCGCGCCTGATAGGCGTCGCAACTGTCGAGTATTCAGAATTATTCGACTCGCCTATCAGCGTAGGCTCAGGATTTCCTTCCTGGGCCTACGCTGAATTGGTCTCATCCCAACGAAGAGAGAGCCATGACTCAGACCTACGGCCCCGACCGCATCAGGGAAATGAATTCCCTCGCGGTGCTCGCACACTTGCGCGCTATTGAGGACACAACTTCCTCTCAAATTGCTGCCGCAACGGGCCTCTCACGCACTTCGGTCAATGCAACGATCACTGATCTTGAGCGTTTGGGATGGGTCCAATCCCTGCCACCGACGTCACCTCCGACCGGGCGCCCAGCAAAGCGCTACCGTTTCCGTTCAGAGTCGGGTTTCGTCTTGGGTGTCGATATTGGGGCAAACCGAATCGCGACCTCCTTGACCGATCTATGCGGTGAAGAAAAGTGCGCAGAAGAAACCGAATTGGCCCCTTCTTCAGCTGCTCCAAGGCGAATGGAAGCTGTTCAGCACACTATTTCCCACACCCTTGAGAAAAACCCCTCCTACCGCGACGGCCTGGCACTGATTTCGGTCGCAGTCACCGGCCCCGTTGACGAGGCCGGAAGGATGCCTTTCGGCGGCCCTCTTCCCGGTTGGGAGAGCGTGCCAATGGTTCAAGAGCTTCAGGCATGCTACAAACGCCCAGTTACCGTTGAGAATGACTGTAAGTGCGCTCTGGATGCAGAGTCGCACCTCGGTCAGGCACAAGATGTTTCTTCTGCCGTCTACATCATGGCCGGCGCACGAATTGGCGCATCCTTCATGATCGACGGAAAGGTCTGCCGCGGTTCAGGCGGTGCGGCCGGAGAAATTGGTGCACTCCCTCACCTCAATTGGTACAAGACACCCGCTCACTTCTTCACGCACTCTCAGCTTCCCGCTGACCTTTCTCATCGCGCAGCAGCGCGGTGGGTGTGCGACCGGATGAGGGATGGCGACGCAGAAGCAACGCGGATTGTCAAAGAATTCGCACGAGACCTTGCCCTTGGAGCAGCGGCGTTGATTCTGACGATTGACCCAGAAGTTCTCATCCTTGGCGGCGGTATCTCAGCGTCCGCAGACCTGTGGAAGGACGAATTTTCTTCACGCCTCGAAGAACTCACGATCCACATGCCCGAAATCCGCGTCTCTCAGCTGGGCGGACGCGGAGTGGTTCAAGGCGCTGTGTGCCGCGGAATCGACCAAATTACGGCCCACGCCTGCGGAGAGCAATTGCTCCCAGCATCGGAAGTTATTCAGATCGTCTCCTAAATTGATCGTGTCCTAAAAGATTGGGGGGTGGCCGTAGCCACCCCCCACTTTTCACCTAAGTCTCAGGCTCCTCGATCCTGGTTATTCTCGAAGTACCTCGTCAATTCAGGACTGACACGCGGAACATCAAAGGGAACAGAACCTTCACGCAGCGACTTGGTGGCCAGCACTCCCGCAGCAACGGCCTCGCGAGCCCCCAGCGGCGTCGTATCGGTCCGGTCACCCTTGGCAACAAAGAGCAGGAACTCATCCATCGTTGCGACATCGGCATCATCGTGTCCGCCAGCATCACCCTTAATGGGGATCTCAATATCGCCGGTGGGCTCCCATCCGCTGCGGTGTTTCCATACGCGCACAACCCCGCCTTCACCATCGCCAAAGTTTTCCGCTCGACCTTCGGTTCCAATCACGGTGTAATTACGCCAGTAATCGGGGGTGAAGTGGCACTGTTCGTAGGAAATCAGAGTGCCAGAAGTCTGTCTCATCATGAGCATGGAGACGTCCTCGACATCGATCACGGGATTAAGACCTGTGAGGGACGCGGGCGGCCAGTTATCGAAAGAGAACCAGTCACTCATGACCGCATCAGACTTCTGCCCGCCGCGATCAGTGAGCTTTCCGTAGAGCATGAGATCTCCCATGCCAACGACACGCTCTGGGACGGAATCAGACAGCCAGTTCATGACATCAATGTCGTGGGCAGCTTTCTGAAGTAGCAGCCCAGTTGTTCGACTGCGATCTGCATGCCAATCCTTGAAGTAATAGTCACCGCCATTGCCCACAAAGTGACGGCACCAAATTGCTCGGACCTCACCAATCAGACCATCTTGGACAACTTGACGCAGAATGCGCACAACCGCCATGTGTCGCATATTGTGGCCCACATAGAGCGGAGTCTTGGTCCTATACGCGGTTTCAAGAACGCGATCAGATCCCTCAATGGTGATCGCAATTGGCTTTTCCAGATAGACCGCAACCCCAGCTTCCAAGAGTGAGCAGGTGATGTCTTCGTGAGTGTCATCAGGGCTGGTGACAATTGCGCAATCAATGCCCAGTTCCAGCAGTTCATCGAGGGTTTCAAACCACGGGTAATCACCCAAAACTTCTGTCGCGCGCTGACGCATCGCGGGATTGGGATCGCATCCTCCAACCAGTTCTGCAGGAATCGTGGCTTTGTGGCAATTCTCGGCAATGACGCACCGTGCGCCCAAACCAATCACGCCAACACGTAGGGGTGCAGACATTTTTAGCTCCATTCAGGGGTCATCTTTGACACCCCTATTATGCGCCCTCTACCCCCACTTATGCAAAGGTCTTGACAAAGTCCCCAAGTAAGCAGCTCCAGCCCCTTACTCGAGCAAAACCTGTGGAACTTCAGTGCTTCACCGCGCGATGAAGAGCCACGATCCCACCCGTCAGGTAACGGTATTGGACGTCACTCCACCCGGCCTCGGCAATCAAGTGTGCAACTTCGGGAGCATCGGGCCACTCACGAATCGACTCCGCCAAGTAGTCATAGGCGACGTCATCGGAAGAAGCTAGGCGCGCAACCAGCGGCATCACATACTGCAGGTGCAGCGAATACCCCGCGCGCAGAGGCGCAGAGGTCGGCGTCGAAAATTCGCAGACGACCAGTCGCCCGCCGGGGCGCACAACTCGAGCCATTTCCTCCAGCGCACGCTTGGGATCAGGAACATTTCGCAGCCCGTAGGAAATGGTGACGGCATCAAAAGAATGATCTTCAAAAGGAAGATCCATCGCGTCGCCTTGGACGAATTCAATGTCGGGGTGACGATTGCGTCCCACCTCGATCATGCCGGCGGAAAGATCGCAGGCAACAACGCGCGCACCGCTGCGCGCAATCTCTGCAGAGGAGGCACCCGTTCCAGCTGCTAGGTCCAAAATCCGATCCGAGGGCTTCGGCGCCAGCGCATTGGTCAAAGCCTTCAGCCAGACAAAATTCATCCCGCCGCTGAGCAGTGCATTCATCACGTCGTAACGCGAAGAGACATCATCAAACATTGCGGCAACTTGATCTTGAGACTTGCCAAGATCTGCTCGACGCTGCTGGGAGGCGGTCTGTTCACTCATACGCATATTTTCCCATTTACACGCCACATCGGCACGCTTAAGTGGAAGCGCACGCGAAGCACTAGCATTGAACCATGCCCTCCGGACACTTTTCGCCGATCCCTACCCTGTACTGCTGGGTTGAGCGCATCGATCCTTCCTCCCCTCACGGGCATCTTCCATTGACTTCTTTCCTTCCCACCTCTGAAGTTTGCGCATGGATTCGCGACGAGGCCATGGTCGGCTGGGGGCAAGCGTGGCGTTGGCGGCGCGGGAAGGACCGTCCTCCCCTTGTCGAGGCCGGGGAAAACGCCGCGATCACCGAAGCCGCGCGAGTGTGGGATTTAGTTCGCGAGAAAGCGCAGATCCACTGGGCTGAAGGTGCGCGCGATGCCTGGGGCTCTGATTTACCGGTCCTTCCGATTGCTTTTGCATCCTGCGCTTTTGAGGACGACGGGGAACGTGTTCTGGTTGTACCGACTTTTCTCATCATCACTCGCGGTTCGACACGTTTCTTGGTGACGAGCTCAATCGATTCGCGCGACAAACCTGTTTTTGATGCTGAGGTTATTGATCACCAGCTTCCACCTGCCGAAACGCTGAGTATTGGCCCAGGTGCCATGAGCGAGGAGGCATGGTGCGGCGCGGTTGATGAAATCATCGACGCACTTCGCAATGAAGAGGCCGGAAAAGTTGTCATGGCCCGCGACATGACGATCATTTCTGACTCTCCCTTTGATCAGGCTGCTTTGGTTGAGCATCTGCATCAGCGTTATCCCCAAACCTGGACCTTCGCCGTTGCAGGATTAATTGGTGCAACTCCGGAAATGCTGGTCTCCCTTCACCAGGGAAAGCTCCATTCGCGCGTCCTTGCGGGAAGCAGCAAACCCGAGGATGCGGATTCGCTCCCACTGTCTTTAAAGGATCGTTCCGAGCATCTCTTTGCAGTCGAGTCCGTCGTGGCCGCACTTCTTTCTGTCGCGCAGGATGTTCAAGCACCCGCACGTCCCGAAGTACTGATTCTTCCCAATATTGCCCACCTCAGTTCTGATGTATACGCAACTTTCCCGCAGGGAAGCGTTCTTGATGCCGTGGCACAACTGCATCCCACTGCCGCAGTGTGCGGAACTCCAACTGATGACGCTCTGGATCTGATTCACGCCTACGAACGCACGGAACGCGAACGTTATTCAGGCCCGGTCGGCTGGATTGATGGTGCGGGAAATGGGGAATTCGGCATCGCCCTGCGCTGCGGTCAATTAGAGAACAACGACCGCACCTTGAGGATCTTCGCCGGCTGCGGAATCATGCCAGATTCATCATCCCGCAGAGAATTGGAGGAGACCCAGACCAAGATGCGGCCGTTGCTCGAGGTTTTAAACCTTTAACTCAGTGCTCTGACTGAAGCGTGACCTTTGCAGTGTTTTCAACGCCATCACGCACGTAGGTGACGCTTACTTCTTGACCGCCCATGTAGCGACGGACATAACCGACCAAAGACTGCGCCGAGGTGACAGTGTTCCCATCAATCTTGGTGATCACGTCCCCGGCCTTCAAGCCTGCAGCTTCAGCTCCAGACCCCTGGCTCACACCAGAAATCTGCGCGCCCGCACGGGTGTCGTTTCCTACTCGCGCAGCACCGGTACTGACAGTGACGCCCAATCGGGCATGGTCAACTGTTCCGTTTTGAATGAGCTGATTGACAACCGAGACAACCAAGTCAGAAGGAATCGCGAATCCCAGACCGATCGATCCCGCCTCAGAGTTCGACGATGAGGAGAGCGATGCGATTGACGAGTTAATACCGATCACTTGGCCGTGCTCATTAAATAGCGGACCACCGGAGTTACCGGGGTTGATCGAAGCATCGACCTGAATGGCATTCGTTGTGATCGATTGACTCTGGTTGCCCTGCTGCTGAAGCTGACCGAAAGGATCCTTTGAGTTGTCCTGGTTTTGCGATTCCGAGGCCTGTACCTGAACAGGACGGTTAAGAGCAGAGACAATACCCGTTGTCACCGTATTCGAAAGACCAAGAGGCGAACCAATGGCCATGACGGGCTGGCCGACCTTGAGATCAGAGGATTGTCCGAACTGGGCGGCGACAAGATCTGAAGGCGGGTTCACTAAGCGGATCACCGCAAGATCAGTGCTCTTATCTGTACCGACAATCTTTGCTTCGTAGATCCTGCCATCTGTGAGAGTTACTTGAATCCGCCCACTTCCATCAACGACCGAGGAAATGACGTGGTAGTTGGTGACGATGTTTCCAGCCGAATCAACGATCGCACCCGAGCCAATTCCCGAGGAATTCTGAGCCGAAACAGAAATAGTGACGACAGCGGGAGACACGGTTCGTGCGACGTTCTCCCAATCAACTGCGGTTCCCGCGGAATTACTCTGAGCTGGTGCGGAGGTCTGACTGACCAGCGGGGTTGTCACCGAAGAATTCAGGTTTTGTCCAATGACCAGGGTCCCTCCAATGGCCAGGCCCGCCGTGCAGGCCATCGCCAGCACAAGCGCTCCCCAGCCGGGTCCGCGCCTCGGGCTATGCGTCTCAAGAAGAGTAGGGGCCGGGCCTGCGGGAACTCCAGCCAGAGTTTCACCTTCTGCCGAGGCCTCGGGTGCAGAGGACTGCGCAGGAGCGGAAGCATATGCTGCTTCACTTTCAGAAGTGGTAGGAGTTACTGCGGGAAGTGGCATGGTTTCGCTGCGCATCGGCGCAGACACACTGCCGCTTTGCGAGGCCGATTGCTGGGCGGGTTCTTGCGCGTCAGGCTGAAAGCGCGCATCACCTTGAGGAGTGGTTTCTTCTGGATTCATGACCAACCCATCTCATTTCGTTATCAAATCGTTACATTAGCATCCTACAACGATCGCAATAATGCAATATCTTCGGTCGGCCGAGGGATAGAGAGGTGCAGCACTTCCAATCCATCAGCCTCCGTACTCAAAATCGCTCGAAGCTCGGGCATTGAACTCACGCGGCGAATCTTCGCCCCATATGCCTGAGCAAGCACAGTGATATCAGCGCGCTGAGCAACTCCGAAATAGCGCTCATACAAAGCCTCTGAAGCACGCTGACCATGCTCCAAACTCTTAAAAATCGAGCCTCCCCGGTCATCCAGGACAATGACCCGACAGCGGGGGAATTCCTCTCCGAGAGGCATTCCCAAACCAGAGGCATCATGCAAGAAAGTTAAGTCCCCCATTACGGCATGAACCGTTGGCGGGCATTCATATGCTTCTTGCAATGCGCGCGCCCAGCCAAGAGCGGTCGACACGTTCCCATCAATTCCCGCAAGGCCTCGGCTCGACCACACCTGCTGGGGACCTCGGTGATCACTCTCAGAATTCCCCTGCGGATCGTAGCCGTGGCGTCCGGCAATAAGATCTGCAACCCTGACGGGATTCGACGCGCCAAGGAAAATATGAGAGCAGTCTTGCCATAGGGCATCAAGAACACCAATTTCGCTGAGCTCATCACCATAGGAATTGATCAGTTCATCAACCCCGCGCGCCACCGATTGAGCACGCGCAGACAAGTCTTCACACAAAGAACTTTGGATGGCTGCATCCACGCGATCGGATTGGGTGAGCGACGAAACAACGCAGCATGCCATGCCATGCAGATCCGTCCACACTGCATAGGGAGAGACAACAATAACGCGCTTATCAGAAGCTAGAAGTTTCTGGATCGGACGCGACAGCGTTGGACGCCCAGTAACAACAATCTGACCGATTCGTGCGACAACATCGGAATCCGCGCACAGAGTCTGCTGGAAGGGAATGAGGACTTCACTGCTCACACCGGTAACCATGGGCTCGGCAAAAACTGGAACCCGCGAGCGCTCAGCCCAGCGCAGCACCGAGTCCTGTGCGCCGTGACCGGCAATCACAACCGTTGCAAGATCAGACTTGACCACGCCCTCCACGCTCGGTTCACGCACAATCTGGGAAGGGTAGATCTCGGCTCCCCTGCCCCAATTTTCCCTGAGCTGCGCGCTTGTTGAAGCCTCGGCCTCGTCGCTGGGAGTAAGCGGATCACGGAAAGCGCAGTTCAAGTGGATTGGCCCCGGAGTGCCGGAAGGATAACCCGCAGCAGCTGCAAGAGCACGCGCAACACGGCCAGGAACACTAGCCAATTCAGCGCTATCCGATGAAAAGTCCCATTCTCCCACGATGTGGTCGGAGAAAATTCCCTTCTGAGTCATGGTTTGGGACGCCCCAACGCCATGCAATTCAGCGGGACGGTCCGCGCTAATAGCAACAAGAGGAAGATGAGAATAAAACGCCTCGCTCATCGCAGGATAAAGATGCGTGACGGCACTTCCCGAGGTCGTAATCACGCAGGCACGCGCGGCGGGGGAACCACTGCCTTCCCCGAGCGTGAGTCCAAGGGCAAAAAACGCAGCCGAACGTTCATCTAGGCGAACATGCACACGGATTGGGCTCTCATTCAAAGAGTCATACCGCGCAAGCGCATAGGCAAAGGGCGCATTTCGCGATCCGGGACAGTACACAAAATCGCGAATTCCACCGGCAATCAGGGAATCAATGATGCACTCAGCCAAAGCTTGTGAGGGGTACATACTTCTACTTCTATTCTTGATCTTTAACGGTGGGATGCCATTGCATTTAGTCGCTTCGCCCAGGATCCACAGAGCTGAGAATCGGATGCTGAGGGCGTGATCAGGCTTTCGTTGACAGCAAGATCGGTGGGAATCATATTTCCATCAACTACGCGCACAGGTGAGACCGCGGTATCGCCGCTCAATAGCGAGGCCGTGCCCAGACCGCATGCGCGTGGTTCCTGATCCAAGGCGCAGGCCACCCGAGCCGCGTAATCCAAACCAAAACTGGTTTCCAAGGCCGAAGAGATCACCAAAGGCATGGGCAGCTCCTCTGCCAATTGGAGAACTGCGCGCGCACCTCCCAGAGGTTCAACTTTGATCACGGCAACATCAGCCGCCTCAAGGCGAGCAACCTTGAGCGGGTCTTCCGCGCGGCGAATCGATTCATCGGCTGCAAGAGGAACCTCTTGTTTGCGCCGCAGCCACGCAAGGTCTTCAACGGCCATGCAGGGCTGTTCAACGTACTCCAGACCGCCCACAGCTTGGGCGGCGCGATTCAGACGCGCAATCCAAGTCAGAGCAGTTTCCCTGTCCCAAGCACCATTGGCATCGACGCGCACCTTCGCAGACGAGCCATGCAATTCAACCAGAGCCTCAGCAACGGCCTCGACACGCTGGCAATCACGCTCAAGGTCAGAACGCGCATCGGCAACCTTGACTTTTGCAGTCGCACAACCCGGATGATCGAATACTCGCTTGCGCGCATCTTCGGCCGAAATCACCGGAATTGTCACGTTGAGCGGCACTTTTTCGCGCCGAGGCCTAGGGGCCGCTACTCGGGCAGCCTCCAATGCGCTAGCAAGCCACGTAGAGGATTCACGCGGGTCGTAATCCCAGAAAGGTGCGCATTCTCCCCACCCGTATTCACCGTGCAGAAGAAGACCTTCGCGCACCTCGATATTGCGAAAGCGCAGGCGCATCGGAATTGAGTAGACCAGCAGACGATCGATTCCTTCTAAGACCATTCGAGTCTTGGCGGGAAGCGAATCCACAGAAAGTTCGTGGAGGCGAACAGCTGAAGACGCGCTGCCGATATCCCCCACGGGCCTTCTCCTATCGTTCAATAACCATTGCTGATCGCGGGGCAAGAAGAACGTGTCCCGTACACTCAGCTCCGCTGAGAAGATCTTGGCCCACAATCCCAGCGAGTTCAACCGCACGATCAGAGTGGTTGAGAATGAAGAGAAAGCCTTCACGTTCTTGAGCTTCGACACCTTCGGGAAGGTCTGGGCACACGGGGCGAATTCGCGTGTAGGTCGTCCACAAGCGCAGCAGAACCGAGCGAGTCAGCGCGTCAAAGTCTGCTCCTGCGTACCAGACACTTCCGCGGCCAACTTTCCTGCGGGTGAGCGCTGGAAGCCCGGCAAGGTCAAGGCCACCGCCTCGGCCATCAAAGTATGCAACGCACTCAGGCCCACCCTCCAAGGAGTCCCCGGGAATCTGCCACTGCAAACCGGCAGCGGGGGCGATCTTTTCGGCCCAGCGACCACTGCGCAGGTCCTTCGCCGCTCCCCCAAGAAGGTCTGTGGTTCGTTTGAGGGGCTCGTTATCGGTATCGATCCCGCACCAATCACAGGCGGCCGGGGTACTTACTGCGGAAGAAATCCGGTTCGCAGCCTTCTCGCGCGCATCATAAACACGCCCCTGGCTGGGACCGGTGAGAGTTGAATGTTCCAGAACCCGCACTCCCGCAAGATCAGAAAGAGAGCCGAGGTATCCGCCGAGAATTGCCCCAAGCTGGGAATCAACAACACCGCTTGGCGCGGTAATGACAATGTGTGCTCCGCGTTCAGCTGCCGTATGCAAAGCCTGAGTCATCTGCGGGTAGTCAATGAAAACCGCGGGAAGAATGATGAGATCGTAAGAGCTGAAATCATTGTCGACGCCCACAACATCAGTGGCGATTCCCGCTTCCCACAAGCTTTGATGCCAGGACTTAGCGGGCGCGAAGTTCCCCCACGAATCTGCGGGATTTTCAGAACTAATGGGACCGATCGCATAGTGGCGCGCCCACTCGCTCTCCCAGTCAATGACAACTGCAGCGCGTGAGCTCATGCGAGTCCCCGTAATGGGCGCCAGGGACTTGAGAGCTTGGCCGGTGCTCACAACATCCGTCCAGATCGGTGAATCTTCGCCAGAGTGAGGCATCATCCCGGCATGGAAGGTTTCTGATCCCCTAGCGGATTGACGCCACTGGAATTGGAGGATTCCATCCGCTCCGTGAGCGAGCCTTGCGATGGTCCACAAAAGGAACTGTCCCGGGCGCTTGGGAGAGTTTTGGGGTCGCCACTGCACCGCACCGGGGCTCTGTTCCATCAAGAGCCAGGGAGCGCCATTGCCGAGGCCGCGCATGACGTCGCCCTGCCAAGCAATGTCGTGTGCAGCCTGAGGATCTGCGGGGTCTGGGTAAGAATCATCGGCGATGATGTCGCACAGTGGTGCCCACTTGCGGTAATCGAGAAGCGGGAAGGTCCCCATAAAATTCGTCGTAATGGGACGGTCCGAATAGCGACGAATCACCTCTCGTTCGCGTTCCATCTGGGAACGCAGAGCGTAGTCACTAAAGCGACGCCAATCCAGCATCTGCCCGGGGTTGTAGAAGGTGGGCATTGCACGAGGAGGCTGGATTTCTTGGATGTCCCTATAGGTTTGGGACCAAAATGCAGTTCCCCAGGCCTGATTGATCGCCTGAATATCCCCGTATTTCTCCACGAGCCAGCGTCGAAATGCCGCAGCGGACTCATCGTCGAAACTCTCCGCCGTGTGACAGGCGTATTCGTTCGAAATGTGCCACATGACGACGCCGGGATGGTCGCCAAATCGGCGCGCCATGGCCTCGGTCAACTCGCAAGCTTTGCGGCAAAAAAGCTCGCTTGAGGGGTTGTACTGCTGGCGCGAGCCAAATCCTAAACGCACGCCTCGAGAATCAACGGGAAGGGTTTGGGGGTAGCGCTGAGCCATCCACGCCGGAGGGGAAGCGGTCCCATTGGCCAGGTCCACGCCAATTCCAGCGCTGTGGAGCTGATCAATGAGATCCGCCAACCACTCCAGATCGTAGTGGCCTTCTTCGGGTTCAAGAGATGCCCAGGAAAAGATCCCGAGGGAGATCAGATTGACGCCGGCACGGACCATGCGTTCGATATCGTGTCGGTTAGTTTCCTTATCCCACTGTTCGGGGTTCCAATCGCCGCCGTAGGCAATCGTGTCCATTAACCTTTCCTTCCCAGCACCTCGTGGTGGCTCAACAGCGGGCTGACTATCCCTTCACAGAGCCGGCAGCCAGGCCAGATTGCCAGTACTTCTGCAAGCCAAGGAATAGCACGATCAGAGGCAGAACACCCAGAAGGGCACCCAGCATGACTGCGCCCTTTTGAGGAGCGAAGTAGCTCATCATGCCATACAAGCCCAGCGTGACGGGCTTGAGTTCTGGAGTGGAGACCATCATCAAGGGAAGCAGGAAGTTATTCCACGTTGCTACGAAGATGAAGAGGAAAATTGTGACCATTGCCGGGGCAAGCAGGCGAAGAACAATCGTGAAGAACACGCGCGCTTCGGATGCTCCATCGATTCGAGCTGCCTCAATGAGCTCCGTCGGGACAGAGGAATCTGCGTAGACGCGGCCGAGGAAGACACCGAAGGGAGACACGCAGCTGGGGATCAAAATTGCCCAGACAGTGTCCGTCAATCCCATGTGATGGAATACCACGTAAAGCGGGATGGTGAGCAGGGCGACGGGCATGAGCAGTCCGGCCATGATCATGGCCATGGAGACATTGCGTCCGGGGAAGACGAACTTCGCCATCGCGTATCCCGCTGCCACAGAGATTAGCGTTCCAACGACTCCCGCGGTTGTTGAGTAGAAGAGCGAATTGAGCACCCAGCGCCAGAACAGACCTTGGGTCCAACCCATGAGCTTGGTGTAGTTATCTCCCAACTCAAAGTGTCCAAACCAGAAGCCATTGGTAGAGGCAAGATCGGCATTCGACTTCGTCGCTGAGAACATCACCCAGATGATCGGCAGGACGAAGTAGAGCATGGTGAAGGTCAGAGCGACGATCGTCATGATTCGTGCAAGCTTTGAAGGAGCCAGAGAACGCGGAGGCATTCCTTCAAGAGAGGGCGTGTACTGACGTCCATCGGGCAGCGTGCGCATGGTGGTACTCATCGGACAGTCTTCCTTTGCAAGAGCGCGTAGATCACGGCCAGCCCACCGGCGACCAGTGCCATGACGATTGAAATTGCCGAGGCCGGGCCGTCACCACCGGGAGAAATCTGACCAAACATAGTGTTGTAAGCCATCATCATCGGCGTGTAGGCATTGCCCATCCACCTATTGGATGAGTACATGACCGCGGGCTCATTGAAGAGCTGAATCGTGCCGATGATGGAGAGCAAGACTGCCAGGAGCGCAGCTCCGGAGACCATAGGGATCTTAATTTGGCGGACGATCTGCCACGAGGTCGCACCATCAAGACGGGCTGCCTCATAGAGTTCGTGAGGGATTGATTGAAGCGCTGCCAAGAAGATCAGCATGTTGTAACCGGTGTAGGTCCACGTCGTCATGTTTGCCATCGAGGCAAGGATTGGTGCTCCAGGAGCCATGAAGTCGACATGGATTCCGAAGGAATCAAAGAACTTGACGATCGGGGAAAGCTCAGGGGTGTAGATATACAGCCAGACCATTGCGGCAACAATGCCGGGGATCGCGAAGGGTAAGAAGTAGGTGAGGCGGAAGAAGCCGACCCGACGAATCAGGAATGAGTCCAAAACCAGCGCTAAAACCAATGCCGAGATGATCATGAAAGGGATCTGGAAGGCTGCATAGACAACGACCCGTCCCATACCGGTCCAGAAATCACCCGAAGCAATGACCATGGCGAAGTTTTCGAAGCCGACGAATTGATTTTCAAGTTCGCCGCCGCCGTACAGGCCTCCGCCGCTTGCAACCTGACGGAAGAAGGATTGGTAGATTGCCACGCAAATCGGAACGGCAAAAACCAAGAGGAACATGATGAAGAAGGGGGCCATAAACGCCCACCCGGTACGCGCATCGTGCCGCTCTCTAATGCGCCGGTTTTGAGTCTGGGACTGCATCTATCAATCACCTTCGATTGTTCGCAGAATTATTGGGTTATATGTCGAAGAATACGTAAAGGGGTGTGGTTTCTCCGCGGAGAAACCACACCCCTCCGCGATGAGTGATTACTCGGCGACGGGGAGGTTTGCGTCCTTGAGCGACTTCACGGACTGCTCCTGAGCAGCCTTGAAGATGTCAATCACCTTGCCGGAACCGTCACCAGCTGCGGTAGCGGCCTTGCTCATCGGAGCGCCGACGCTCGAGAAGAAGGGGATGTACGGGAAGTCAGGTGCCAGGTTGGCATTTGCCTTCGACAGTTCAGCGAAGACATCCTGTCCGCCGTAGAACTCCTTGATCGAATCCGGGGTCTTCATGGTGCCGGTCGTGGTTGCAACGACGAGGCCCTGAGAAACCAGAGCGTCGACCTGGGTGTTCAGCCAGTTGTTGAACTCCATTGCACCCTTGGGGTTTGCGCAGCCCTTCATGACTGCAACGCCGGAACCACCGTCGGGGCCGGTCAGCGCACCCTTACCGAAATCGGGGAGCTGAGCAACTGCCCATTCGCCCTTGTTGTCAGTCTTCTCCAGGTCACCGGAGATGAGCGGTGCTTCCCAAGCGGCGCCGATGGTGCCGATCAGGGTCTTGTCGGTCAGAGCCTTGGTGAAGGAATCGCCCCAACGCTCGGTGACGAAGGTGGTCTTGTCATCGAGCATCGACTGCCAGAAGTCTGCAACGGTCTTGGCGGAAGCATCGTCGATCTTGACGGTCCACTTGTCGTTTACAGCCTTGTACCAGACGCCGCCAGCTGCAGCTGCCTGTGCAGACAGGCCGTAATGTGCTTCATCGGTCTCGAAGGCGGAGATGTACTTGCCCTGGGCTGCTGCGGTCTTGGCAGCGGCCTTGAACTCGTCAAGGTTGGTGGGAACCTTGATTCCCAGCTTGTCGAACTCTGCCTTGTTGTAGTAGTAAACAAGCGGGCCGGTGTCCTGGGGCAGGCCGAAGTACTTGCCGCCCACGCCAACCTGCGAGAATGCACCAGCAGAGTAGTTGGTCTTGTACTGGTTGGCGTACTGGGTAACGTCTTCGAGCAGACCCTTGGTGAACATCTCGGGGATTTCTGCGTAGCCCAGCTGCGCCAAGCAAGGTCCGGAGCCCGCCTTGACGTCAGTTTCAAGCTTCTTGATCATTTCGTTGGCCTTGCCATCGAACTTGACCGCCTGAACCTGAGTGTCAGGGTGTTCCTTGTTCCACTGCTCAACCAGCGAGGACACCTTGGTCATTCCTTCACCATCGGGCAGACGGTGCAGGTAGGTGATGGTCGCTGCCTTATCAGCAGATGCCGAGGAGCTTGCGGTGCTATCCGTCTTCGTGCCCGAACCCGAGCACGCAGTCAGACCCATCGCAGCGACTGACATGAGCGCGACAACGCTCATGGAACGGCGTGACATGTGCATGTTGTTCCCTCTCCATCGTGGGATGTTTATAAGTTGACACCTTTTGTCAGCTTTATCCATTGCTCTCTTATGCTAACTCACAGAGAAGATGTCTGACACATTTTTAACCTGTGACGATGCAATTAGTTGATTACGATTTGATAACTAAAGAAGCTGACCGTTTCCCCAGTCAACCCAGCGCCCTTCACCTGCAGCCAATTCAACGAGGATTTGTCCGCCCTGGCCAGAAATCTCACTCGAACGCGGAGCATCTGCATCGTTATAAACGAATGCGAGTGCTGATTCTGGATACCACGCAACTTCAACATCCGGGTTCGACGAGGACAGAACGCTCTCCCATTGATCCTCGGCATGAGCTGCCCACATGATGGCGCGGTGAAGCAAACGACTATTCGCTGTCGACCATGTCAGACCCGCAAGATACACGCCGCGTCCTGCACAGAAGTCGTGAGCCGAAGCACGTACACTCCCCTGCTCCATTACAAGCACAGAAGTGTCAGGATCCGTAACGACGACATCACCGGGATCTTCACCAAAGATGTAGTCTCCATCCAGATCAGCGGTGATGAAGTGCTCGCTCACCGGCTCCTCGTAGCGGTCCTTAGACAGCGACCACGAAATCTCCTGATCAACCCCCAAAACGTCAGAGAGTGCGAAGACGCTTCCGCGACAGATTCCTCCACGATCAGCGTTTCCCTGCGTGCCTACCGAGGCCGTGGGCTGGCCGACCCCAATGAAACCACCGCCACGGGCGACAAAGCGGCGCAGGGTATCTTGCAGTCGCAGGTCCTCCCAGACTTCCCCTCCAGAGAAGGCCGTATTCGCAGCACCGGCGTTAATGACCACGTCTACATCCTTCAAAGAGGAATCTCCCCCATCGACGAC